>JAKAHU010000262.1 GCA_021825385.1 Chloroflexota bacterium
TGTCGGCGGTCCCCCTCGCGACCCCGTCGCCAGGCGCGAACTCCGAGCCGGCGCAGCGCCTGGGCGGCGAGACGACCCTCACTCACCGCCGCGCAGGCCGCGGCCAGTTCGGCGGCGGCCGTGAACGCCACCACGGCGCCGCGCCGATCGACCTCCATCAGGCACCGGCCCTGGTCGATCCGAGCCCAGATCAGCTCCAGGTTCAGGCCTGCCCGTTCGAGGGCCTGCAGATAGCCGGCCAGGATCGCGCTCGCCGCCTCCGCGTCGCCGTCCGCGGCGGCGATCGCCGCCGCGGCTCGCATCCGCCACAGGTCTCGGCTCAGGCGACTCGTCCCCGGCCGGCGGTCCCACTCGGCCAGGGCTCGTCGCGCCTGGTCGACGCGGCCGGTCCGAGCCAGGAGCTCGGCGGTCCTGAGCGCCAGGCCGTTACTGTGGCGTGGACAGCGGGCGAGCTCGGCATCGGCGTGCGCGGCGGCCAGCTCGGCGTCCACCTCGGTCACGGCCTTGGCACCGGCGGTGCGCGCCCGCCAGACCGCGATCGCGAGGTGGAGGTCCTGGCGGTAATGCGGGTCAACCTCGGCCGCGGCATCGCGGCGCAGGGCGCGAAGGGCGTCGGTCGCGTCGACGTGGGAGAGCTCGATCTCGTGTTCGAGGGAACCGGCGCTACCCCAGTGCCTGGGTGCGTCGGCGAGTCGCGCTTCGAGCTGGCTGGTCTCCGCGGCGACGGCGTGGGCCTCGGCCAGTCGGCCCAGGTCACGAAGCACGCGGGCCAACCCGCGCCCGGCTTCGACCGTCAGGACCGGCAGGACGAGGCGCCGGGAGGCATCCCAGGCGAGGCGACTGTGCGCTTCGCCGTCCCGGGCCCGACCGACCGTCCGCAGACCTTGCGCGGCCCGAACCTGGGCGGCGATGTGCGACTCCTCGTCGAGGCTCGCGGCAAGGTGCAGGCACCGCTCCGCCATCGCCACGACGTCGTCGTCGCGATCCTCCTGCATCGCGCCATCGAGCGCGACCTCGACCGCCGCCAGATACGCCCGACGTGCTTCTGCTGAGAGCCGCTCGAGACCGCCGCACGCCGAGGCCATCGTCTCGGCCTCGGTGACCGCCCGCTTCGCGGTCCTGCTTCCGGCGGCAGTCTCGTGGTCGAGCCACAGTTCGACGTCGGCCTGCAGAGCGTCGAGGCGCACGATCGCCTCGGGCCCGGCGGGCGGCAAGGCCCGGGCTCGATCGAGGTGCTCGTGGGCTTCGGCCCGCCGGCCGAAGCGGTACGCCGCCAGGGCCGCCTCGGTCTCCGCTTCCCGCCGGTCGCGGGCATCGCTCGACTGCTCGCTGACTCGCGCCCAGCGCTCGAGGGCACGGTCGACCTCGCCGACGAAGGCGCCCAGCTCGGCCACGGCGCGGTCGATCCTGATGCGCGCCGCCGTACCGGTCTCGAGCCCGTCGCTGATCGTGGCCAGCAGGCGCAGGTCGTCGGCGTTGAGCAGGCGCCGTCCGGGCGATCCGACCAGGCGCAACGCGAGCTCGACCGTCGGCTGGCCGGCCGCAAGACGATGGTCGAGCGCCTCGCGCAGGCGCGTCACGTCGTCGCCCGCCACCGCCTCGATCCGATCGGCCAGGCGCCCGTGCAGTCGCCGCCGGGCAGGGCTCGGCAGGCTCGAGGCCGCGGCTTCACGGATCAGGTCGTGGGCCAAGCGGATCGTTCCGCCAATCCCAACCGCGAGACCCTGCGTCACGAGCTCCGCGCCGGCTTGCCGGACGCGACCGGTCTCCCAGCCGAGGACCTCGACGACCTCGTCGAGCTGGAACGGGCGGGCGCCGACAGCCAGCGCCGCGAGCAGCGCTCCGGCGTCGCCACCGAGGGCCCGGAAACGCTCCGCCATGAGCCCGGAGGGCTCGGCGTCCACGCCGCTCCGGGCCAGGGCCTCGAGCCAGAACGGCGAGCCCCCGGCGCGCCGCCAGAGCACGACCGCGGTGGCCTCGCTGAGCCGCCCGTCGATCGAGCGAGCCAGCGCCACGCCATCCTCGAGCGGCATCGGCCCAAGCTCCAGGACGGCCCGACGTCCTGGCGACAGGGCGCCCTCGATCGTGGACCGAAACGCCTCCGCGCTGCGCGACGGGCGGGCGACCGCGATCACGCCGATCGGGTGACGGGCCGGCTCCGCCGCACGGAGCAGGTAGTGGATCAGGCCCAGCGACTGGTCGTCCACCCATTGCAGGTCGTCGATCCCGATCAGCAGCGGGCCGTGCCCTGAGAGCGCCCGGTGGGCAGCCTCGAAGATTCGGAGCGGGGCGCGAGCCACCCGGTCGCCGTCTCCGAACACCAGTTCGTCCAGGCGAGAACCCTCGATCGGGACGGTTGACAGCCGGCGGATGACCTCGCCGACGGCAGCCAGCGGGACGCCCTGGTTGGGCTCGAAACCGACGACCCGGACGAACCGCGCCCCCGGCAGCCTGGCCAGGATCTCGGTGAGCAGGCGGCTCTTCCCGCTACCGGGCTCGCCCGTGATGAGAGCGGCGGCGGGGGCCCGCTCATGATTCAATCGCCGGAGGAGCTCGGTAACCTCCGAGAGCTCCCGCCGACGGCCAACGAACGGGGCGCCCATGGACGGCAGGCTAGCACGCCCTCGACCACCTCGATACCCCGTTCGGCTCGTCGGCGACCTGACGCGCGGTCGTCGCCGGCCAGCGATTCCGGTCGTCCCAAGGGCGGCTGAAGGTCAGCTCCAGCGGTACCATCGATGCCAGCGGGTCACAGATAGCGCGCCGCGGCCATCCCGAACAGGGCAATGCCCAGAAGCACGAGGTCGATCAGGCCGATCGTCCGGAGCCGCTCCTGGAGAGCGTTCATGTCGTTGATCAGCTCGCGCGGCGGTGGTCCGCCGGCCGTCTTCAGCCGAGCGCCGACGGCGGCAACCGCCACGAGGTGGCGCGGGATCAGGAGGTTGCCCCCGGCCCAGGCGACAAGCGCGCAGATCCCGGCGATCGTGAAGGCGAGGCCGGCTGGAGAGCCAATCCAGGTCGGGTCGAGTCCGTTCGAGTCCCGCCAATAGAGGAGCGCGCCGAAGAGGACGGTCAGGGTCGACGCGGCGAAGAAGTAGATCGGCACCTTGCGCCGGTTCACGACCTCGTCGACGAACCGCTCGGCATCGGGACCGAGCTTGCTGATGGCCGGCTCGAGGTAGAAGAAGAAGAGTGCGGCCCCCCCGACCCAGGCGACGCCGGAGAAGATGTGGATGATCCGCAGCACGATCACCAGCCAATCCACCGACGGCCCTCCTCGGCACAGGCAGCGAGCCGACGTGGCTGGTTGGGGTGCATCGGTCCTCGGTCCATCGGTCCTCCGGTTGCGGGCAACGTCGGCCGACATGGTCGCGACGGCCGAGCACCACCGCAATCCCCCACCTGTGGGCCCGTGGACGTTTGAGGACCCCCATTCGGGGGGATTGACGGACCACTTCCTTCTGAGAGATTGTTCGACCATGGGCGTCCCGCTGGCCAGTCCCCGCGCCCGTTCGGCCAGGGCCCGGATTCTCGACCTCAGCCGCGAGCGACGGGCTGACGCCGCCTACCTGCGAGAGCTCTCGACCAATCTGCGCGCGGTCGTTCCCTTCGATGGCGCCTTCCTGGCCGCGGCGGACCCCCTGACCGCGCTCGCGACCTCCCCGGCGCGAGTGGAGAGTCTCCACGACGTGCCCGACCTGTGCCGGATCTGGTGGGAAAGCGAGTTCCTGGTCGAGGACTTCATGCGCTTCGGCGACCTCGCCCTCGCTCCTCGTCCCACGGCAACCCTGGCCCAGGCAACCGACGGGCGACCGGCGCGCAGCCCGCGCTACCGGGCGGTGCACAACGCCCTCGGCTTCGCCGATGAGCTGCGCGTGGTCTTTCGCACGGGATCCGTGGCCTGGGGCGTTGCGTCACTGTGGCGGCGTGAGGACGAGTCCCAGTTCAGTCCAGCCGAGGAACGGGTCCTGGCCGATCTCTCGGAGGCGATGGCACAGCCGTTCCGGCGCGCGGCGCTGCCTCAGGAGCCGGAACCCCAGCCGGGGGTCGATGGACCGGGGCTGCTCGTGTTCGACAGAAGCGGGCGGTTCGAGTCCCTGAACGAGCAGGCGGAGATGTGGCTCGCCGAGCTGCCACAGCCGGTCGTGACGGGCCGGCGCGGCGACTTCCTGCCGACCGAGCTACTCGCCGTGAGCGCCCGCGCCCGGGCCATCTCCGCCGGCGTCGCCCACGGGTCTGCCCAGGCGCGCGTCCAGACCCTCGCCGGCCGATGGCTGGTCATCCACGGCTTCGCGCTGCGGACCGCGGAGGGGGTGCCCGACCGGACCGCGCTCGTCATCCAACCCGCGCGGGCGTCCGAGGTGGTGCCCCTGATCGTGGGAGCCTACGAGCTCACCCGGCGCGAGCAGCAGATCACCCAGCTGATCTCGTACGGGCTGTCGACCGGTGAGATCGCCCACCGGCTCGGTCTTTCACCGCACACCGTGCGCGATTACCTCAAGCAGGTGTTCGAGAAGGTGGGCGTGTCGAGTCGAGGCGAGCTGGTCGCCAGGATCTTCGCCGGACACTACGGGCCCCGCCTGGACGCCAGCATTCTGGAGAGCGCGACCGGAGATTGACCGATCGGCGCCCTGCAGCCGTCAACCGAGCTCGGGTGCTGACGTTCGCGCCCAGCTGCTCGGGATCGGCGCGATCTCAGCGACCGTGCCGGGCGTGGGACGTCCGACACGCGGCCCGGTGCGAGGC
>JAKAHU010000263.1 GCA_021825385.1 Chloroflexota bacterium
ACGTGCTCGTCTGGTAGATCGGCGGGGCGACCGCCCCGGTCAGCTCGTCGGGCTCCTGGCCGGCGTGGACGGCGAGGGTGTCGAAGGCGAGATCATGGTCGTCGTGCATGGCGCCATCATCGCATCCCCCGCCCGCAGCTCGTGGCCGGACCACGCCGATCAAGGCCGGGACCGGGCCGCCGACGCCCAGGCCCGTTATCGGGCCGGCACCAGAGTAACAGTAGCCGTGGCCCGGATGGGAAACGGCCCCATCACCCGGCTGCCCGTCACGGTCGTCGTCCCGCCCGACCGAGCGACAACGATCTCGGGCAGCGCCAGCGACCAGAAGGTCGCCAGGCCGCCGGCGGCAATGGTCTGGACGAGGATGGTTCCCGCAGGGCACGTCCCGGCCGCCGGGGACGTCGCCTCATCCTCGACGCCGAGACGGAGGCTGACCTCGGCGTCGCCGCGCTCCGAGACCTGCACCATGAGCGTCGCCGTCGACGGAGCGAAGGTCAGCGCGCAACCAGCCGCCGTCATCCTGGCCGTGACGCGGACCCCCTCACCGGCCGCCGGCGAGCCCCGCGCCTCGCCGCCCAGCTTGACCCCGGAGACGGAGCCGCTGACCGTGCCGGTGAAGACGACACCTGAGACCGAGCTCGTCCAGCGGCCCTTGACCTTCAGATCCCAGGTCTGACCTACCGTGTACTCCAAGACCAGCCGGCCGATGCCGCGGTTGGACGTGCTCTCGATGGCGACGGTGCCCCGGGCACCGTCGGCGTCGCCGGCCGTGTAGACGATCGTCGCCGGCGGCAGCTGCGGGGTGCGGTTCGGCTCGAGCTGGCCATCACCGGCCAGCGAGGCGACGACCGGCTTGTCGAGCTCACTGCCTTCGACGGCATGCACCGGCCTGGCGCTGATCGTGACCCGCTCGCGGGCACCAACGCTGCGACTTCGCTCGCCGCCGACGTCGATGCGGACGCACGCCCCGCCGCGCCACTTGTCCTGCGCCTTGGTGGCGATCACGCCGGCGATGAAGCCACCCATCGAGCCGGCTTGGCGATAGAGCGCGCTGACGTTAGCATCGGAAGCAGGCGGGTTCTCGCGGACAACGCTGCCGCGTTCGCTGCCGTGGCGAACCTGGGCCGAACCGATGTCCCCGGGCGTCGCGAGCTCGACGTCGCCACCAACGCGGACCCGCAGCTCGCCGCCGGCGGCGGACGCCCCGGTGGCGGACACCTCGGCCTCGCCTTCGACGCGGTAGCCCGCCAGATAGGCCGCGTCATTGACCGAGCCGTTGATCGCCGACACGACGAGGCTGCGGGCCGGCGCGGGGGCGTCCGGCAAAGTCGAGCCGGCCCTGATCTCGAGATCCAGGCTGCCCTCGACGCTGCCCGCCGCATCGGGACAGTACGTGACCTCGGCGTTGCCCGTCGAGACGATGCTGATCGTTCCCAGCGCGGCGCCCGAGGCCAGATCGGAGATCGTCCCGTCGATCGTGACCCGGACCGCGGCCCGCACCTTGGCACCTTCATAGCGCACAGCGACCGAGGTGGTGATTCGAGCGCTGATGCGGCGCCCACCGTCGGTCGTGTCGCGGGTCAAGTTCACGCCAGGCATGTCCGCACTGCCGGTCTCGCCGGGCCGGGCGGCATCGAGCCCGCCCAGCAGGGCGACCAGCGTCACGGCCGTGGCCAGACCGGCCGAACCGCCCTCCGCCGCCAGCAACGGCGGCCACGCCGCCGACGCGGTCTGGCCGGCGGCGCCGGTCAGGCGTACCCCGGCCAGCGTTTCGGCCATCGCCTCGCGGCGGAAGACGTCCAACCAGACCAGCGCGCCCGCTCCGAGCGCGTCGGCGACACCGCCCGTTTCGATGACCCGGGCCGCGATCTCCTCCTCGAGGTCCGCCAGCCGCACCTCGAGCGTGCCGGCGTCGACGGGTCCGAAATCCGGCAACCGTGGGTCCACGGCCACGCTGCTCTGGCCCGCGGATGACGCGGGCAACACACCGGACGGCCCGGCGCTCCCACTCGGTCCACTGGACAGTCCCGGTGCGGCCGGGACCGTGCCGGAGCAGCCCGACAGGAGCGCGAGCGCCAGCGCGAGGCAAACCTGCGAGCGGTGACCCATGCCCGTGATTCTCCAACTCGCGATGCCAGACGGACATCGTCCAGTTGCGCCAAGATCGTCGGGTTGCGCCAAGAGCGTCGGGTTGCGCCAAGAGCGCATCGTCCACCGTGGTCGGGTCGGCCAGCGCGAATTCGGTCTGCGCTTGCCCCGGGGCCCGGAGGACGGTTTCACCATGGTCGACTCGCCCCAATCGTCGTCATCGAGGCCGCTCGCCAGGCCACCGAGGAGCACCGGCGGGCACCCCTTGACGCGGTGCGGGCCGACGGCTGGGCGATCCGCGACGGGTGGATCCCTCGGGGATCCCCGGCGCGCCATGTGCAGCGGGCGCGTGGCGGCCGAGGCCGCGGCGCGCACGGTCAGGTTGTGAACTGGCTCGGCGATCCCGACCGTGGCTTCGAGCTGACGTCCGGGCCGAGCGTCTCGGGCGGGACGGCTCGCCAGCGATCCGGGCCTGGGTACCGCGCGCGCTCGGTGCCATGCGCATGACGACCGCGCGACCGGACCTCGGCGTCGACGCTTTCCGCGCGGCGGCAGAAACCCACCGGTCCGTCGGCGAGGGCGCGAACGAGATCCTCGCCGGCCATGGCGTGTCGATCGCCCTCCTCGCCTGGCGCGGCGCGACCGTCGCCATCGAGCAAAGCGAATGCGTGCTGGCCCGGACGCGGGATCTCGGCTTCGTCGAGGTCGAGCGACAGAACATCGCCTGCCACGCCTGGTTCCTCGGCGCCGCCGTCGCTACACGGACGGGGCCCGGCCGGACGAGGACCTCATCCTCCTCGGCGCCCTGCCGGGCCGCGCCAGGGTCTGCGGGCCGCTCGCCGCGGGCGCCGGGCTGACGCATCTCGGCGAGTTCGAGCGCGCATGGACGTTCCTCGCGTGGACCGGATGGACGAGGCGGTCGCTCGGCCCGGGGCTCCGGAACCCGCACCGGCCGATCGCGGCGCTCGGCCCCTGGGCGCACGGCCCCTGATGGCACGACTCCAGCGCGGGCTCCGCCTGGCCGGCGTACGACGGGCGACTCGCGCCCGGAGCTGGCGCGGCCGGGCGTCGTTGACCGCCCGGGAGGACGAGCAGGTCGGGCTCGTCGGAGCCGGCCTGTCGAACGTCGAGATCGCTCGCCGGCTGGGCCTCGGCCGCCGACCGCGGTCACGATCCTGAGCTCGGCGATGACCAAGCTCGGAGGATCGTCACGCGGTGAGCTCGCCTCGATGTCATCGGGCCGACCGGCCAGGGAACGCTGGACCGCGATCCTGTGACGCGGTCGGGGCCGGAACGCCGTCACCACGGCGAGCCCGATCCTGGCCGGCGCGAGTCGAGGGTGACGAAGCGAGACGTCGCCTCGACGTCGGTCAGCAGCTTCGTCCCGCCCCACGTCCGGTTGGTCCGGATCGTCGCCTTGCCGTCAAGCGTCCCCGGGCATGCCCTCGAATCCGAGACCGAGACGAGCTCGGCGACGGCAGCGCGCCCGGGTCGCGACCGTCCGGGCGACCCGGGCTGAAGCTGTCAGGAGCACGTATCCAGGGTGAAGTTCGCGTCGTAGAAGGAGTCGTAGTCGAGGACGAGACGCGCGCCAGCCGAAACCAGGACCCGGTAGTGCGAGAACGTCGCCGCCGCCCAGCGGGCCGGCTGATCCCAGGGTACGTCGTACCAGTACTTCATGGGCCACAACTCCGCCGTGTACGAGCCGCTTCGCAGGGCTCGGTCGAGGAGGTGGTCGTCGGCAGCCACGACGGCCTCGACGCCGACGGTCTGGCCGATGACCTCGCTGTAGATCCGGTCCACGCGCGTGCGCGACCAGTCAACGGTGACTCGGAGGCCGGCCCAGGTGCCGGTCGCGTCCGAAGCGGTGAACAGACAGGCCGATTGGAACACCGCGCCGCTTGGCTTACCGGCCGCGACCGGCGCCGCGAGCGCGGCCGCGAAAGCAACGGCCAAGATCAGAACCATGAGGCGTTTCATCTCGCCCTCCCTCGTGGCCGGTCCGGCCGTCACCGGCCGTACATCGGGGACACGCTCGTTCGACGGAGCTGGCAGCGCATCGTCCAGTTGCACCAGAGCTCCGGCGTCGCGCACGATCTGGCCGTGGCGCACCGGGCCTGCCTACCCCCAGTCCGCCGCCAGGGCCTGATCGAAGAGCCTAACGGCCTGCTCCCAAGCAAGTGGCCGGCCAGCCGCGGGCCTCAGTGCCGGCGGCTGGCCGATCTCTACAGGGTCAGTTCACGTAGGCGCAGATCGCCCAGACCGAGAACGAGTACTGACCGGGGACGACGAAGGGGTTGAACACGGCGCCGTACCACGACTGCGTGGTCGCTACCCAGTCACCGACGTTGGCGTCCCACTCCACGGGCGCGGACGCGAGGACCTGCAGCCCATGGCTCGCGACACCGCCGCCGATCACGCTCTTTCCGGCCGGGCAGGCCGCGGTGGCCTGCGCGCCAGAGACGAGGCCCACAGACGTGGCCCCACTCGTGACGATCTGGTAGCCGGAGAGTCCGGGGTCACCCTGAAGGCCCTGCGGTCCTTGCTCGCCCTGCGGCCCGGCCGGGCCGGCCGGGCCGGCGGGACCGGCGGGGCCGGCGGGGCCGGCGGGACCGGCG
>JAKAHU010000264.1 GCA_021825385.1 Chloroflexota bacterium
GCGACTTGAAGATCCGCGATCGCAGCTCGCTCAGGTGATCGACGAGGGTCATCACCTTCTCGCCCTCGGGCACAGCCGCACCAGAGGGTGTCGGTCCGGCGTTGGGCGCGGCGGTGGGCGGGGCAGCCCCGATCGGTGGGACGCCCTGGATGCCGGTCTCGCGCAGCGCGTCCGCCTCGGCCATCAGCCGGCGGTCGTCAGCTTCGAGCGATCGGCCGCGTCAGGCGCGGGTGTCGCTCGACTGGCCCGCGCCGGCGACCGGCGCCTGCTCCGCGGCCGGGGCGGCCGGGGCGGCCTGGGCCGAAGCGGCCTGGGACGAAGCGGCCTGGGACGGCAGCGGCGTCGTCTCGACCTTCACCGACTCCTGGATGTCCGTCGAGGCCTTGCGGAACTCACGGATGCTCTTGCCCAGCGCCTGGCCGACCTCGGGCAGCTTGCCCGGCCCCAGGATCAGGAGGGCGATGACGAGGATGATGATCAGCTCGGGAGCGCCGATATTGAACGGCATGGTGGGTGCTGCTCCTGTTGGTTGCGGGCCCGAGCGCGCGGCCCGGGCGCTGCTCGTCGACCCCCGGCCGCCTAGGGTAGCACAGGCATCGCCGCGGCCCAGTCACGGGCGGCGAGGGCGATTCGCTCGCCCGGGTCGGCCGGCTCGCCCCGCCCTGACGGGGCGCTCGCGGCGCCGGCGATCGCTCGGGAGACGTTGACCAGGAGGCCGCCGCCCGGCCGCCCGCCACCGGGGGGCGCGAGCGCCGGGCCGGAGGCGAGGACCGGCCCGAGCTCACCGCCCTGGGCGCCCACGCCCGGGACGAGGAAGGGCAGTCCGGGCGCGACGGCCCGGATCGCGGCCAGCTCGGCTGGCGCCGTGGCCCCGACGACGAGCCCGACCGTCCCGCCCGGCCCCCAGCCGACGACCCGGCGCGCGACCCGCGCGTAGAGCGGCTCGGCCGGGGCATCGCCGGCCGGGTCGGCCGCCACGAGCAAGTCCTGAAGTTCGGCGGCGCCCGGGTTCGAGGTCCGGCACAGGACGTAGGCGAACCGGTCGGCGGGCTCGAGGAGCGGCTCGATTGCCTGCCCACCGAGGTACGGGTTCACGGTCACCGCGTCGGCCCCGAGGATGTCATAGAGGGCCACCGCCTGGCGCGCCGCGGTCGAGCCGATGTCGGCCCGCTTCGCGTCGGCGATCAGCGGCAGTCCGCTCGGCACGGCCGCCCGGAGTCGCTCGAGCACCGCCAGGCCGGCCGATCCGAAGGCCTCGAAGAAGGCGAGGTTCGGCTTCACGGCCGCGGCGTACGGTCCGGCCGCCTCGAGCACGAGCCGGGCGAACGCTTCGACCCCGCGCAGATCGGCGCTGAAGCCGGGCGGCAGGGCGGCCGGGTCCGGGTCGAGACCGAGACAGAGAACCGTCCGGGTCGCGGCGCTCCGGGCGGCGAGGCGCTCGAGGTACGGCGGGCGGCCGCTCATGGCGCGGCCGAGCCGGCCGGCGCGGCGCCCTCGCCACCGCTCGGGGAGACGGTCGGTGGGGCCGGAGTCGGGGCCGGGAGCTGATCGGGCGGGATGTACCAGCTCGGCCGGGAGCCGCCATCGAGCCCGCTCAAGCGGGTCAGATCGATCGTCTCGTCGACCGTCCAGTCCGGCCCGGCGCCCTTCAGGCGGGCGAGCTTGAGATCGACGATCCCGCCCTCGATGTGGAGGTAGGCGATCGCGTCCCCGGCCGGCGACCAGACCGGGCCCCAGGAGCGCCCGTCGTTCGTCAGCCGGAGCAGCTCGGTGCCGGTCTTCAGGTCCAGGACGACCACGTCGGTGCCCAGGCTGTTCGTCTTCGTCGCCGCCACGTACATCCCATCGGGCGACCAGGCCGGGGCCATGTAGCCGGGCCCGGTGAGCGCGCTGGCCTTCTTCGTGGTCGGGTCCCAGCGCCAGATCGAGGGCGCGCCGCGCGCCCCATCACGGCCGTTCAGGACATACAGGAGCTGGGTCCGGCCGGTCGGACGCCAGGCCGGATCCTGGTGGCCCAGGGGCGCGCTCTCGGGCAGGCCGAGATTCGTCATCCGGCCGGTCGCGATATCGAAGAGCTGGAGGACGACGTCGCTCTTGGTCGGGTCCGGCCCGTCCGAAACGAGGGCGAGCGTCTCGCCGGTCCGATCCGGCACCGGCTGGCGGATCCAGTAGAACCAGCTGTACTTGCTGCCCTTGACGCTGTACCGGCCGCTCGCCAGCTCCTGGCGGGCGCTGCCGTCAGGATGGATCCGACTGAGGACCGGATAGGTCAGGTCGTACCAGGCCGGCGACCCGGTCAGGGGAAAGAGCCCCCGCTCGGTCCGCGTCTCGATGAAGTAGATCCAGGTTCCGTCGAGCGACCAGCTGGGCATCGAGTCGTGGCCGCTGTCGGTCAGCTGGCGGACGTTCGTCCCACTCTGAAGCCACAGGTTGCCCTGTTTGACGTACACCAGCGAGCCGGGAACGTTCGCCTTCGGGTCGACGATCACCACGTTCGACGGCGCCGGCGTCCGGTCGCCGGCCCCGGCGTCTCCCCCACCGGGCACGGGCAGGAAGGGCAGCTGGCCGGTGAACAGGCCGAGGGTCAGGACGGCGACGACCGCCAGCCCGATCGCGGACAGGAGCGCCGCCGGGCTGCTGCCGCCCGGCACGAGCCCGTACGGATCGCGGCTGCCGCGGGCCGGGCCGCGCGCGGCGCCTCCGGCCCGGGAGGCGGACGACCGGCCGATCACGGGGCGGCCAGGGCGCCCAGGATCGGCGCCGCCTCCGGGTGGTGACCGCTCGGGGCCACGTCGCGGAGATCGAGCTGGAGCGACTCGTAGCCGCCGTAGCGCCGGCTGACGAGCCGGGCCACGACGTCGACCCGGTCGCCGGGCGCCAGGACCGCGCTGAGGTCGTCCCGGCCGAAGGCGATCGCGTCGACCACGTCGCGCTCGCGGCGCACGGTGAGCTGGGTGTGGCCGCCGTTCGCCTGGCGGACCCGGGTCACGGTCAGGCCGAACACCCCGACCAGCGGATCGGGGTTGCCCGGGCCGGTCGGGGCGAGGCGGGCGAGCTCGGCCAGCAGCCGGTAGTCGACGTCGCCGGCGGGCAGGGCGAGGTCGAGTTGGAGCGTGGGCCGCGGGTCCGGCGGCGCGACCACCGCGGCGAGGGCAAGAAACCGCTCCCGGAACGCCTCCCAGCGCTCGGCGGCGATCTCGAACCCAGCCGCACCCCGGTGACCGCCGAAGCGAATCAATAGCTCGCCGCACTGCTCGAGGGCGGCGGCCAGATCGAGGCCGCCCCCGTTCCGGCAGGAGGCCCGGACGATCCCCTCCAGCTCGGCCCCGACGACCGCCGGCCGTCCCGTCTCCTCGGCCAGACGGGCCGCAACGAGGCCGACGATCCCGACCGGCCACGGACCGCGGACGACCGTCGCGGCCGCGGTCCGGACGAATTCGGCGGCCAGGGCGGCGTCGGTGGTCGCGGCGAGGGCGTCGTCGACGAGTGCCAGGCGAGCCTCGGCGAGGGCCTGCTTGGTCGCCTCGCGTCGGGTCTGGTTCGCCGCCTCGAGCGCCTCGGCCAGGGTGGCTGCCTCGGCGCTGTCCTCGGCCAGCAGGAGCCGGGCCGCCTCGACCGCCTCGCCCACCCGCCCGGCGGCGTTCAGGCGGGGCGCGATCACGAACCCGATCGTCTCGAGCTCGACGCTCGCCGGCACGACGCCGGCCCGGGCCAGGAGCGCGGCGAGGCCGGGGCGGGGCGCCGTGCGCAGCCGCTCGAGCCCGAGCCGGACGATCGAGCGGTTCTCACCGAGAATCGGCACGACGTCCGAGACCGCCCCGATCGCGGCCAGCTCGGCCAGCTCGAGGGCCGCCTCCCGGCCGCCGGGCATGTCCGCCAAGAGGAGTTGGGCAACCTTGAACGCGACGCCGCTGCCCGCCAGGCGCGGGTCGGGGTAGCGGCTGTCGGCCCGGTGCGGATTGACCAGTGCCAGCGCCGGTGGCAGGACGGGCGGCAGATGATGATGATCGGTGACGACGACGTCGATCCCCCGCCCGGCGGCGACGGCGATCTCGGCGCCGCTCGTCGTCCCGCAGTCGACGGTCACGATCAGGCCGCGACCCTGCTCGGCAGCCGTCTCGACCGCCCGGAGCGAGAGGCCGTGCCCCTCTTCGAGCCGGCTCGGCACGTACGGCTGGGCGTCGATCCCGAGCCGGCGCAGGGCGATCGTCATGATCGCCAGCCCGGTCAGCCCGTCCGCGTCGAAGTCACCGAAGACGAGCACCCCCTCGCCCCTCGTTCGGGCCCGGCCGATCCGGTCCACGACGATCGCCGCGTCGGGCAGGAGGCTCGGGTCGTGGAGGCCGTCGAGGGGCGGGGCAAGGAACGCGTCGAGCTCAGCGGGGTGACCGATCCCGCGCGCCGCGAGGACCCCCAGCAGGCGCGCGGAGAGCCCGTGGCGCTCCCCGGCCAGGCGCAGCTCGTCGGAGACATGGACCGGCGCCGGGAACTGCCAGCGATAGCGCGGTTCGACCACGTCACTCAGGATGGCAGGCCGGGCTTCATCGCGCCTTCACCGGCGTGGCCGGGGCGCGCATCGGACGGTCCGTCGCCGGCGTGGCCCGGACGCGGGTCGGGCGGACCGTCGCCAGCCCCGCTCAGGCCGAGGCGCGTCGGGTCGGCCGGGAAGGCCTACGGCCTCGACATGACCGACGAGATG
>JAKAHU010000265.1 GCA_021825385.1 Chloroflexota bacterium
CCCTCGAGATCCTGCGCGACACCGACGCGCTCGAGACGATCCGGGCGACGGGCGAGCGGATCCAGGCCGGCCTGGCCGAGGTGATCGACCGGCGCGGGCTGCCCCACGTGTTCACCGGTCACCCCTCGATGTTCGGGGTGATGTTTGCCGAGAAGGCGCCGACCGAGTATCGCCAGTGGGCGGACACGGACCACGAGCTCTACGACGCGGTGGCCGTGGGGATGCACGCCCGGGGTGCGATGCCCGAGCCGGACTCGCGCGAGCCGTGGTTCGTGTGCGAGGCGCACGCGGCCGGCGACGACGTCGACCGGATCGTGACGATCTTCGCCGAGTCACTCGACGCGGCGCTCGAGGGCCGCGCCCACGGGCAGGTGGCGCGCCACGCCGAGGCCGTCGCGCCGGCCGCGGCTGACGGCTGAGGTTCTGGGCCTCCGATGGTCCTCGACGGCAACGCTGTCCGCTCCGTCGACCGTGCCGCGGCGCTCCTGCTCGCGCTCGGCGAGAGCCAGGGGGAAGCCGGGGTGACCGAGCTGGCGCGCCGGCTCGGGCTGCACAAGTCGACCGCTTCGCGCCTGCTGGCGACGCTCGAGCGGCGAGGCCTGGTGGAGCAGGACGGCGAGTCGGGCAAGTACCGGCTCGGGCTGGTCGTCATCCGGCTCGCCGAGCAGGCCGAACGGACGCTCGACCTGCGCGGGATCGCGATGCCCGAGCTCGAGCGGGTGGCCCGCCTGACGCGGGAGACGGTCAGCCTGGCCGTGCTCGACGGCGACGAGTCGCTGACCGTGGCCCAGGCGGACGGTCCGAACCTGATCGCGGTCGCCGACTGGACGGGTCGCTCGACGCCGCTCCACTGCGTGGCCAGCGGCAAGGTCCTGCTCGCGGCGCTGGCCGAACGGGAGGTGCTGCGGATCGTGCGGCGGGGCCTCATCCGCCACACCGAGCGCACGATCGTCGAGCTCGAGCCGCTCCTCGAGGAGCTGGCCCGGGTCCGGCGCCGTGGCTATGCCACCGCCCTGAGCGAGTTCGAGGTCGGTCTGAACGCGGTCGCCGCGCCGGTCGTGGACGGGCGCGGGTCGGTGATCGCCGCGGTGGACATCTGGGGCCCGGCATTCCGCCTGCCTCCGCGCCGCCTGCCCGAGCTGGCCGCCCTGGCGCGCGAGGCGGCGGCCGCGATCTCGGCCCGGCTGAGCGGCACGCTCGTTTAGCCCGCCGGGGCGGGCCGGCTGGGCTCGCTCGGGGGTCCGTGGCCGGGCTCGTGGAACGGGTCTCCGGGCGACCGTGCGGGCGTCGTGGTAGCCTGACCGGCGACAAACCGACCGACCAGTCGGTCGGTTTGGAGGACGGCGATCGGACGGCGAGGACGATGCGCGAGACCGACGAGGCGGGCGGGAGCGGGCTGATGAGCGACGCCGGCCCGGGTGGGGCCCGGGGTCGACGCCGGCGCGAGCGGATCCTCGATGCCGCCTTCCACGTCTTTGCCCGGCTCGGGTACCGCGAGGCGGCGATGGACGAGATCGCCCGCCAGGCCGACACCTCGAAGGGCGGGGTCTACTTCCATTTCCCGACCAAGGAAGCGATCTTTCTCGAGCTGATGGAGTCGACCGCCGACCGGCTGATCGCCAAGGTCGAGCGGGCCGTGGCCGAGGAGGTCGATCCGGTGGCCCAGGCAGACGCGGCGCTGCGGGTCGTGCTCGGGACCTTCGCCGGCCACCGCTCGATGGCCCATCTCCTGCTGATCGATGCACCCGCTGCCGGCCGGCCCTTCCGTCGCCAGATCGACCGGTTGCACGAGCGGTTCGCCGGCCTGATCGCCCGCTATCTCGACGAGGCCGTGGGGGCCGGGCTGATCCCGCCCCTCGACACGCGGGTGGCCGGGGCGGCCTGGTTCGGGGCGCTCCACGAGATCGTCGTGCGCTGGCTGCTCGCCGACCAGCCCGGCCGGCTCGACGATGCCTACCCGACCCTCCGGGCCCTCCTCCTGCGCAGCGTCGGTGTGCCCGACGAGCGGATCGCCGCCTTGCCGCCCCGATGACACTCCAGGTCAGCGACCCAGCGCCCGCCGCCGGGTCGTCGGTGGACGAGCTCGAGCGGATCCTCCGGCCGCTCGTCGATGGGGCGAGTGGCCGTGGCCGCCAGACCCTGGTCTCGGTCAGTCTGGCCGTGCCCTGGCGCGACCCGATCGCCCTGTTCGATCGGGCGCGGCTGGCCGGCGCGGAACCCGGGCTCTGGCTCCAGCCCGGGGCCGGCTTTGCCCTCATCTCGATCGGTGCCGCCTGGACGATCCAGCCGACCGGTGCGGCCCGGTTCGGGCAGGCCGCCCTCGCCTGGCGGGCTCTTCTCGACGGAGCCTCCGTCGTCCACCCTCCGGCCGCCCCGAGGGGCACCGGGCCACTCCTGATCGGTGGCTTCGGGTTCCGTCCCGAACCATCCCAGGCGCCGGCCTGGCGAGGGTTCGAGCGCGGCCGGCTCGTGCTGCCCTCGCTGCTGGTCACGATCGACGGCGGCGCGGCCTGGCTGACGGCGAACGTCGTCGTGCCGAGCGACGGCGCCGAGGCCGACGGGCCGACGGTGACCCGCGAGCTGACCGAGCTGTGGGCCGCGGTGGAACGCGGCGCCGGAGTTGGGACCGAGGCAGAGCCGCCGGCCGAAGCGGCGCCGGCGAACACCTCGCCCGCCGACACGGCGCCAGTCCTGGCGCCGGACCGGCCACCGGCCTCCGCGACGCTCCGGATCGCCGGACTCCAGCCCACGCCCGCCGAGTGGCGGGCATCAGCCGGTCGCCTGGCCGGGGCGGTCGGGCGGGGGCGCGCGGACAAGGTCGTCCTCGCCCGGCGAGTCGATCTCGTCGCTCCCGGACCGGTCGAGCTGTCCATCGCCCTCCGTCGACTCGAGGTGACCGCCCGCGAGTCGACGATCTTCGCGATCACCCGCCGCGGACGGACGTTCCTCGGGGTCACCCCCGAGCGGCTGGTGCGGGTCGAGGGCCGCACGTTCCGGACCGTCGCCCTCGCCGGCTCGATTGGTCGCGGCGCCGACCCGGCGGCGGACGAGCGCCTGGCGGCCGAGCTGCTGACGAGCGCCAAGGACCGCGAGGAGCACGAGGTCGTGGTGGAGATGCTGCGCCGGACGCTCGCCCCGCTGGCCGAGGAGCTCGAGGTCGCCGCGGAGCCGGCCGTGGTCACCCTCCGTCACGTCCAGCACCTGGCGACCGAGGTGCGGGGCCGCCTCCGCCAGCAGGCCGGTGTCCTCTCGCTGGTCGAACGGCTGCACCCGACCCCGGCGGTGGGCGGGGCGCCGCGCGAGCTGGCCCTCGAGCTGATCGCGGCCGAGGAACGGCTCGACCGGGGCTGGTATGCCGGGCCGCTCGGCTGGCTCGACCGGCATGACGACGGCGAGTTCGTCGTCGCCATCCGGTCCGGGGTCGTGGAGGACGATCAGGTGAGCCTCTTCTCCGGCTGCGGGATCGTCGCCGACTCCGATCCGGACCGGGAGTGGGCCGAGTCGGAGATGAAGCTCGAGGCGCTCGCCTCGGCGCTCGGGAGGCTGGAGCGGTGAGCAGGTCGGGCCGCCCGCCTGTGCCGCGGGCCGCCCCGGCGACTCCGGCCACGCCGGCGACTCCGGCCGCGCCGGCGACTCCGGCCGCGCCGCTCCGGGCCTTCGTCGAGGAACTCGTCCGGGCCGGCGTGCGCGATGTCGTCGTCTGCCCCGGCTCGCGCTCGACGCCGCTCGCCCTCGCCCTCCGGGCGGAGCCGGCGATCCGAACCTGGCTCCATCTGGACGAGCGTGCCGGGGCGTACCTCGCCCTCGGCATCGCCAAGGCGACCCACCGCCCGAGCGCGATCCTGGGCACCTCCGGGACGGCGGTCGTGAACATGACGCCCGCGGTCGTCGAGGCGCGCCAGGGCCGGGTTCCGCTGATCGTCCTGACCGCCGACCGGCCGCCCGAGCTGCGCGACCGGGGTGCCCCGCAGACGATCGACCAGGACCACCTGTTCGGCCGGTTCGCCAAGTGGTTTGTCGAGCTTCCCGTCCCCGAATCCGGCCCGGTCGCCGCCGGTGGTCCGGCCGATCTGGTGGCCACCGCCCACCTCCGCGGCGTCGTCGGCCGGGCGGTCGCGACCGCCCTCGAACCACCGGCCGGACCGGTCCAGCTGAACCTGCCGTTTCGCGAGCCGCTCGTGCCGGCCGGTGACCTGCGGCCCGGTCGGACGGACGAGGGAACCGTGTCGGCGGACGGCCGCGCCGCGGCAGGCGCTCCGTCCATCGAGCCGGCCCCGTACGTCCGCCTCGCGCCCGGACGGCGGGTCCTCGACGAACCTGTGCTCGACGGGCTGGTGGAGCGGCTGGCGGTCTCGAGGCGGCCGCTGATCGTGTGTGGGCCGCTCGACGCGCCCGGATTTGGCGAGGCGGTCGCCCGCCTGGCGGGCGCGATCGGCGCCCCGATCCTGGCCGATGCATTGGCCAACGTCCGGCTTGGGCCCCACGACCGGTCCCACGTCGTCGTCCGCCACGACGCGATCGTCCGCTGGCCGGCCTTCCGGGATGCGCACCAGGCCGATCTCGTCGTCCGGTTCGGCGCCACGCCCACCTCGAAAGCCCTCCTGGAGATGATGCGCGAGCAGGGGGCGCCCCAGGTCGTCGTCGACGACGGCGGCTGGACCGAGCCGACGCTCCTGGCCGCGACGATC
>JAKAHU010000027.1 GCA_021825385.1 Chloroflexota bacterium
GATCGTGCCCGCATCGTCAGCGGACGCGGTGCTCGCCGCCATGCGCGCCACGCCCGAGGGCGCCGAGGCCTCGCGCATCGGCGAGGTCGTGGCCGACCACCCGGGCATGGTCACGATGCGCACGATCGTGGGCAGCGAGCGGATCGTGGACATGCTGGTGGGGGAGCAGCTGCCCCGCATCTGCTGAGCGTGGGCCGCGCTCGCGCGCCCCGGGGTTGGCCGCGCGGTCTCCCGGCTGCTCGTCGGAGGTCCTCCGGACCGTGTCTGTGTTGCGCCCTACCGACCCGCCCGTCCATCCGGCCTGGGCTGGGTGGCTATGCCGTCCCAGGTCATGTCCCGGGCATGTCCGCGGCCGGCACGCCCGCAGCCACCCAGCGGGCCAGGCCGTCGCGCCCGAACAGTTCGTCGGCGACCATCGCGGCCGCGCCCATAACGCCTGCGAGCGCGCCCAGCGATGAGCGCTGGATGAGGAGGTCGCGCGTCGCCAGCGGCAGCGACCGGCGGTAGACGGTCTCCCGGATCGACGCCAGCAGCGCGTCGCCGCTCTGCGCCACGCCGCCCCCGATCACGATCAGCGAGGGGTTGAAGAAGTTCACGATGCCCGCGAGCATCGTGCCCACGCGGCGACCGGCGTCCTGCAGGAGCTCGAGCGCGACAGGGTCGCCGAACGAGGCGGCAATCGCCACGTCCTCCGCCGTCACCGCCCGCCCCCGGTCGAGGACGGCCGCAAGGCGGGCGCTCCGGCCGCTGCGGGCGGCCTCCTCGCCGTCGCGCGCGAGTGCGGCCCCCCCAGCAAGCGCCTCGAGGCAGCCGACGTTGCCGCACCGGCAGACCACGGACCTGGCCCCCGCCACCTGGATGTGCCCGACATCGCCTGCCGCGCCCTGGGCGCCGCGGTGCAGCCGCCCGTCCGAGATGATCCCGGCGCCGATCCCCGTCCCCACCTTGACGACGACCACGTTGTCGTGGCCCGTGGCGATTCCCGAGTGCCACTCGCCGAGGGCAAGGAGGTTCACGTCGTTGTCCACCCACGTGGGGGCGCCGTAACGCGCCACGAACCGCTCGCGGATCGGGTAGCCGTCCCAGCCGGGCATGATCGGCGGCGAGATCGGGCGGCCCGTGCTGAACTCCACGGGCCCAGGGACGCCGATGCCGATTGCCCACGCCCGGCCGCCGATGCCCCGCGTCCCCGCCTGCAGCCGCTCGAAGAGCTTGTCCACGCGTTCCAGCACGGCGTCCGGTCCGGCAGCGATATCCGCCGGCTCGTCGAGGTGCCCGACGATCCGGCCGTCCAGCGTGGTCGCGGCCACGTCGATCGAGGTCGCGCCAAGGTCGGCGACCAGCAGGTGCCCGGCGTGGGACTGGAACGACAGCTGGCGCGGTGGCCGCCCCCCGGTGCTCGGCCGCGGGTCGCCCTCCACCACCAGGCCGCGGTCGATCAGCTCCGAGACGCGCTGCGCGACCACGCTGCGCGAGAGGCCCGTCTGCGCCACGAGTTCGGCTCGTGAGGACGGCCGGCCGAGACGGATTTCGTCCAGCACCGCCACCAGCGCGTCCAGTGCTTCGTCCGGCAGCGCCCCGGGTTGTCCCGGCATGGCACCCACGCCCCCGATCATCGTCGTCGTTCCCGGACGTGTTCTCGAACTTTTGCCGCTCATCCGCCGAAGTCCGGTTGTTCAGCGATCGAATAACGGTGCGCGAGGGTCTCAATGTGCGAACCGCCCGAGCACAAGTCGCCAGCAAACCGGGACGGAACACGATCGACAAGGTCAAGTTTGGGGCATTTCATGCGGTCCGAATCGCCCTTCTCGTGTAGACAGACCCGTATAGACTGGTAAAAGTACCTGACGCCCCGTCGATGGGCGATCCGCCACCACGTGAGGAGCAGCGGCCCGTGCAGCGTCGCTCGGACATCGGCACCGCCGTGATCGGCAGCGGCTTCATCGGAACCGTGCACATCGAGGCCCTCCGGCGCATTGGCGTCCGGGTCACCGGGCTGCTGGAGGCATCGCCCGAGCTGGGCGCCCGGCGCGCTGACGACCTGGGTCTGCCGCGCGCCTACGCCTCCCTCGGCGAGCTGCTCGTCGACGACGCCGTGCAGGCGGTCCATGTCACGTCTCCCAACGAGCTGCACTACCCGCAGGTCAAGGAGATCCTCGCCGCGGGGCGCCACGTCGTGTGCGAGAAGCCGCTGGCCCTGACGTCGGCGGAGTCGCGCGAGCTCGTGGATCTGGCTGGTCGCAGCGGCCTGGTCAACGCCGTGAACTTCAACATCCGCTGGTACCCGCTCAACCAGCATGTCGCCACGATGGTCCGGGCGGGGGAGCTGGGGGACGTCCGCCTGGTCACGGGACGGTACTTCCAGGACTGGCTCCTGTTCGATACGGACTGGAACTGGCGGCTCGAGGCGGACCAGGGCGGCACCCTGCGCGCCGTCGGCGACATCGGGAGCCACTGGCTGGACCTCACCAGTTTCCTGACTGGCCTCCGCGTCGAGGCCGTCATGGCGGACCTCACGACCTTCATTCCCGTCCGGCGCCGACCGGCCGGCCCTGTTCTGACCTTCTCCGCCGAGCGCGCCGCCGAGACGGTGCCGGTCGAGATCCGCACCGAGGACACCGCGTCCATCCTGCTTCGCTACGAAGGCGGTGCCCGGGGGAGCGTCGACATCAGCCAGCTGTCGCCAGGGCGCAAGAACAGTCTCAGCTACCAGATCGACGGCTCCTCCTCCGCCGTCGCGTGGGATTCGGAGCAGCCTGACTCGCTGTGGATCGGCCACCGCGACCGGCCCAACGAGCAGCTGCTCCGCAGTCCCGCCCTGATGAACGCCGACGGCGCCGCCGCCGCCAGGCTCCCCGGCGGCCACGTTGAGGGTTTCGCCGACACTTTCGGTGCGGCGTTCACCGCCGTCTACGCCGATGTCGCCGCGGGGCGGCCGTCCGACCGCCCGCGCTATGCCACCTTCGCCGCCGGCCACGAGGAGATGGCCATCGGGGACGCGGTCCTCGAGAGCAGCCGGACCGGCACCTGGGCCAGGGTCAACAGGGACTGATGCCCCGCCACGCAGAGGAGCAGCCGCGATGAAGCTCGGCTTCCTGACCGCCCCGTTCCCGGAGACGCCGCTCATGGAGGTGGGCGACTGGGCCGCGTCTGAGGGCTTCGAGGTGCTGGAGATCGCCTGCTGGCCGCGGAGCGAGGGCCCCACCCGCCGCTACGCGGGCACGAGCCATATCGACGTGGCGAACCTGTCGGCGGGCCAGGCCAGGGATATCCGCGCCGAGCTCGACGCGAAGGGCCTGGGCGTTTCCGGCCTCGGCTTCTACCCCAACCCGCTCCATCCCGACTCCGCGCACCGGGAGCAGGTCATCGGCCACCTCAAGAAGGTGATCGACGCGGCTGAGCTCATGGACGTCCCCCTCGTCAACACCTTCCTGGGTGGCGACGGCGCCAAGAACCAGGACCAGAACTGGGAGGAGGCCCTCCGGGTCTGGCCGGACGTCGTGCGGTACGCGCAGGACCACGGGCGCCGGCTCACCTTCGAGAACTGCCCGATGTTGTTCAGCTACGACGAGTGGCCGGGCGGGCACAACATCGCCACCACGCCGCGGATGTGGCGGCGGATCCTGGAGCGGTGGGAGGGCGCGGTCGGGCTCAACTTCGACCCGAGCCACCTGATCCTCCAGATGATCGACACGCGGCGCTTCCTCCGGGAGTTCGGGGCGCACGTCCTCCACTACCAGGCGAAAGATCTGATGATCGACCGCGACGGGCTCTACGAGCGCGGCGTGTTCTCGATGGGGATGGGCTGGCAGGTCCCGCGCATCCCCGGCCTCGGCGAGGTGGACTGGGGGGTCGTCCACGGCGAGCTGTATCGGGCGGGATACGAGGGCGACTGCGTCATCGAGCACGAGGACCGGCGGTTCGAGGGGACCGACGAGAAGGTCAAGCAGGGATTCCTGATCGCCCGGGACGTTCTGCGGCCGTACTGCCACTGACGTGGCCGACGCCCCGCCTCCGAGGGTTGACTCTGGGGTGGGCCGCTCGTAGGATCCATCATCGATTATCGAGGGCAGTCGGCAACCGATCCGCACGATCGCCGCAACGTGCCTCAACCTGGAGTGACATGAGCCTCGACATCGCCGACTTGACCGAGCGCGACATCGCCAAGACCATCGACCACAGCCTGCTGCGGCCGGAGCTGGACGATCGCCAGATTGATGAGGGCTGCGCGCTGGCCGCGAAGTACGACGTGGCGTCGGTGTGCTGCCGGCCGGCGGACATCCGCCGGGCGGTCGGACTGCTCGCCGGCACAGACGTGGCCGTGGGTGCCACAGTCGGCTTCCCGCACGGCAACCACCGGACCGAGACGAAGGTCGCCGAGGCGCGGCAGGCGCTGGCCGACGGCGCGACGGAGCTCGACATGGTGCTCCAGATCGGCGCCCTCAAGTCGGGCCGGGACGCGGATGTCCAGGCTGACATCGCCGCCGTCGTAGCGGTGGCCCACGCGGCCGGCGCCATCGTCAAGGTGATCTTCGAGAACGCGTACCTCACCGATGGCGAGAAGGTGCGGGCCTGCCGGCTATCCGAGGCCGCCGGCGCCGACTTCGTCAAGACGAGCACCGGCTTCGCGCCGTCGGGCGCCACGCACGACGACCTCCGCCTGATGCGGGCCAACACGTCGCCGCAGATCCAGATCAAGGCGGCCGGCGGGGTCCGGACGCTCGACGCGCTGCTCGCCGTGATGGAGCTCGGGGTGACCCGCGTCGGCGCCACCGCGACCGAGGCGATCATCGAGGACTTTCGGGCCCGCAAGGCAGGGCTCGCCGTTGCGCCAGCCGGCAGCGCGAAGCTGGGGGGCGGCTTCTGATGCAGCCCGTCCGGATCGCAATGCTCGGCTGCGGGTTCATCGGCGACTTCCACGCACAGGGGCTCCGCTACGTGCGCGCCGGGCGCCTGGTCGCCGCGTGCGACGCCGACGCGGCCCGCCGAGAGGCCTTCGCCGACAAGTTCGGCTGCCGGCCTGTGGCCACGCTCGACGAGCTGTGCGCCGATCCCGACGTCGACCTCGTGGTTGTGTCCCTGCCCAACCACCTTCACCGGGACGCGGTGCTCACGATCGCTGCCGCGGGCAAGGGCGTCGCCTGCACCAAGCCCCTCGGCCGCAACGCCGCCGAGGCGCGGGACATGCTCGCCGCGGTTGACCAGGCCGGCGTGTTCAACGCCTACCTGGAGAACGTGATCTTCAATCCCGACCTGCTGCGCATGCGCGCGATGGTCGAGGCGGGGTCGGTCGGCCGGCTGACCACCGTGCGCGCCCGCGAGGGCCACTCCGGACCGCACGCCCCGCACTTCTGGAACGCCGAGCTCGCGGGCGGCGGGGCGCTGCTCGACATGGCCTCGCACGGCGCCGAGTACGCCCGCTTCCTGTTCGGCAAGGACGCCGTGGTGGCCGATGTGTTCGCTTGGGGCGCCACGCTGGTCCACGGGGCGCGAACCACGGGCGAGGACAACGCCATGATGATCATGCGCCTGGCCGACGGGCGCGCCGCGACGATCGACGTCTCGTGGTCGTCGAAGGGCGGTCTCGAAGGCCGCTTCGAGGCGTACGGCGACGCCGGCCGGCTGATCACCGACATCAGCGTCGGTTCGCTCAAGGCCTTCGTGGAGCGCCCGGCGGGCTACGTCGTCGAAAAGGCCGACGCCGAGACCGGCTGGCTGTTCCCCGTGCCCGACGAGGTCCGGGTCCACGGCCACGATCTGATGATGGCCGACGTCGTGGGTGCCTTTGCCGAGGGGCGGGCCCCACAGGAGACGTTCCGCGACGGCTTCGCCGTCAACGCCGTGCTCGACGCCGCCTACCGCTCTATGGGCAGCGGCCGCTGGGAGCCGGTCGAGCCAACCCCCACACCGGCGAACGACGCGCGATGACCGCCGCCACCGCGTGGCTCTCCGCCGCCGCCGACGTGCTCTCGCGCGTGGCCGTCACGCAGGCCGCGGGCATCGAGACGGCGAGCCAGTGGTGCGCCGAGGCCATCGCCGCGGACGGCCTGGTGCACCTGTTCGGCACCGGCCACTCGCGGATCCCGGTGGAGGAGATGTTCCCGCGCTACGGCTCGTACCCGGGCTTCAACCCCATCGTGGAGCTCTCGATGACGTTCCACACGCCGGTCGTGGGGGCCAACGGCCAGCGCCAGGCGATGTTTATCGAGCGGACGCCGGGCCTGGCGGAGGTGATCCTGTCCAACTTCCGGTTCGGGCCCCACGACGTGATGATGGTCTTCTCGGCTGGCGGCACGACTGCGGTCCCGGTCGAGATGGCTCAGGGTGCGCAGGCCCGCGGCCTGCGCGTCGTCGCGGTGACGTCGGTGGCGCAGTCCCTGGCCGGGGAGCCCGAGCCGGCCGCGGGCGCCCGGTTGCTCGAGGTCGCTGACCTCGTCCTCGACGTGTGCAGCCCGTCCGCCGACGCCGCGGTGGCGCTCGAGGGCCTTGAGAGCCCGGTCGGCCCGCTGTCGACGGTAGGTGCCGTCGCCATCGTCAACGCCATCAAGTCCCGGACCGCCGAGCTGCTCGTCGGCCGCGGGGCGATGCCTCCCGTGATCAGCCGCGCGAGCGCGGTCGGTGCCGCACGGTCACGGGAGCTGTTCGATCAGGCCTATCGAGAGCATGCGCGGCGGCTCGCCCGTGCGATCGACCAGCAAGGAGGTGAGTGACGGTCCGAGGAGATCGAACGAACGCCTGCGGAGCTTGTCGGGCCGGCGCTCTACCCAGAGTCGCCGTTCACCCCAAGGAGGAGAAGGACTAGATGCACCAGTTGCACAAGGCGCGCAGCCTGGCCGCGGTCGGCGCGATCGTGGTCTTGGTCGGCGCGTGTGGGAGCGGGACCGCCACGACGGCCCCCGCCGCCAGTCAGGCACCCACCGCTGCCGCGACGCAAGCGGCATCGGCAGGCGCGACCGCCGCGCCCAGCACGGCGGCCACGGGCCCGTTCACGATCGGCTACTCCAACGGGGCGGGTGTCGGCAACGGCTTCCGCGAGGAGCAGGTCTGCACGGCCAAGGCTGAGGTCGCGGCCCTGGGGCCGAGCAAGATCTCCAACATCACGGTGATCCACCGCAACACCGACGCGGCCGGCCAGCTGTCCGACCTGCGGTCGCTGATCTCCAAGAACGTCAACGCGATCGTCTTCAACCCGAACGACCCCGATGCGCTGAACCCGGCCCTCGCCGAGGCGCACAAGGCGGGCATCGTGACGGTCTCGGTCGACGCGTACGTCACCGACCCGAACACCTGGAACCTCTACAACAACCAGGTCAAGTACGCGTACCTCGGCGCCAAGTGGCTGTTCCAGCAGCTGGGCGGCACCGGCACCGTCTGGTACACGCGCGGCCTGGCCGGCAACCCGGCCGACTCCGACCGTGACACTGGCTTCAACCAGGCCCTCAAGGAATTCCCCGGCATCAAGGTGATCAACCCCGGCGGCACGTTCACCGGATGGGATCCGGCCACGGCCACCCAGATCACCAACGACTTCATCTCCAGCGGCGGCTACGACAAGATCCAGGGCATCTGGGCGTCCGGCATGGGCGCGCAGATCGTCGATGCGATCAAGGCCGCCAACAAGAAGTTCGTGCCGATCGCGGACGCCGACATCGGCGCCTTCGTCAAGCAGCTTCTTGACCAGACCAACTACCCGGGCCTCATCGGCGCGGCGGTCACCAACACCGCGTCCGTGGGCGGCGCCGGCGTGAACATGGCCTACAAGCTGCTCACCGGCCAGACGATCCAGCCGTCCGCTGGCGCCGGCCGGCCCAACACGGTCCTGCTCGACCCGCAGATCCTCGACAACACGACGGCCCAGGGCAAGGCCGACCTCCAGAAGTGGATCTCGGTCCCGGGCCTGGATCCGCTCTGGCCGCTCAGCCTCTCGATCCCGGGTTGGACCGACTACGATCCCAACACGGTCCCGGCCACCTGCAAGGGCGCCTAGCACCTAGGTACCGCAACTCCGCCGAGCGGGGGACGCCGGTCAGCCCGGCGTCCCCCGCTTCGCCCAGGAGATCCATGACTGCCACGACAACCACGGGCCTCCTGCTCGAGGCCTCCGGCATCTCCAAGACCTACGGTGCGGTCGTCGCGCTCCGGTCGGCGTCCCTTGCCGTGCAGCCCGGCGAGGTCCACGCGCTGCTCGGTGCCAACGGCGCCGGGAAGAGCACGCTGGTCAAGATCCTCACCGGTGCCGTCCGCCCAGACGGCGGCCGGATCGTGGTCCGGGGACGCGAGCGGACCTCGCACTCACCGGCCGAGGCGCGCCGGAACGGCCTTGTGTCCGTCTACCAGGAGCCAGCGCTCATCCCGGACCTGGACATCCGCGGCAACCTCCGGCTCACCCGGACGCCCGTCGAGCCGTTCCGCCACTGGCTCAGCGAGCTGGGCCTCGACGATCTCGACCTCGGGCGCCTCGCGCGGCGCCTGCCGCTCGCCTCCCTGCGCATCATCGATCTCGCGCGGGCGTTGGCCATCGAGCCCGACGTGCTGCTGATGGACGAGATGACGGCCGCCCTGCCCGCCAACCTGACCGAGCGGGTCCTCGAGGTGATCGGCCGCAAGCGCGGCGGCCAGCAGTCCGT
This sequence comes from Chloroflexota bacterium, assembly GCA_021825385.1. Taxonomy (GTDB): domain Bacteria; phylum Chloroflexota; class Limnocylindria; order Limnocylindrales; family CSP1-4; genus JAKAHU01. The sequence continues at coordinate 8,628 of JAKAHU010000027.1, forward strand.
GATCTTCATCTCGCACCGGATGATCGAGATCGCCGCGGTCTGCGATCGGGCGACGGTCCTTCGCGAGGGCGAGACGGTCGGTGTCGTCGACGTCACCGCGGGCTCGGAGGACAAGATCGTCAAGCTCATGCTGGGCGACGTCGCGCGGGAGCTCGTTCGGCGCGAGGCGTCGGTCGAGGCCGCCGCCGATCACGGCGCGCGGACGCCGCGCATCAGCGCCCGGAACCTGGGCAACGGCCAGCGCCTGCACGACGCGAGCTTCGAGCTGTACCCAGGAGAGGTCGTAGGCCTGGTGGCGCTCGAGGGCCAGGGGCAGGACGAGCTGTTCGAGATCCTGTCGGGCGCGGACCGCCCCGCCAGCGGCTCGCTTGCTCTCGACGGGCAGCCTGTCTCCTTCCGGCACCCGGCGGACGCGATCCGCCAAGGGGTCGTGTTCGTCCCGGCGGACCGCGCCGAGGCTCTCCTGATGCAGCGCAGCGTCCGCGAGAACGTCTCCCTGCCGATGTCCGCGCGCATCTCCCAGTGGGGCCTGTTCAACCTCGGCCGGGAGCAGCACACGGTCAGCCAAGCGGTGGAGCGGCTCCAGATCGACGCTCGAGCCGGCGCGGAGGTGCGCCGCCTCTCCGGTGGCAACCAGCAGAAGGTCACGATCGCCCGCTGGGTCGCCGCCGGCGTCAAGACGATGCTGTGCTTCGACCCGACGCGCGGCATCGACATCCGCACCAAGAGCCAGATCTACGTCCTGCTGCGCGAGCTCGCGGCCGCTGGGGCGGCGATCCTGCTGTACACGTCTGAGCTCAAGGAGATCCAGCTCGCCTGCGACCGAGTCATCGTGATGTTCGGCGGCGACGTGGTGGCCGAGCTGAGCGTGGCAGGCGCCGACGAGGAGACCCTCCTGCGCGCGGCGCACAACCTCAAGGCGGGCGCCGCGCTCCCCGAGGAGCAGTACGCGCGCCAGCAGGCAGCACTCGTCGCGCAGCAGGTCAAGCCGACAGCGTCGTCGTCAGCCACTTCGGAGGGTCTGCGATGACCGCCACGGCCCCCGCGCTCGGCCGCCGCCCCGCATCGCCGGCCGAGCCCTTGCGCCGGATCGCCCGCGACAACACCTGGACGCTCAGCCTGCTAGGCCTGCTCGCGGTGCTGCTCGCGTTCACGAAGTTCGTCAACCCGAACTACGGCGTGACCAGCCTGCAGTACACGGCGACATCGGTCCTGCCGCTCGCCCTCGCCGCCGTCGCCCAGGCCGTCGTCGTGATGTCGGGCGGGATCGACCTGTCGATCAGCTCCCAGATGGCACTCACCAGCGTGGTGGCGGCGTCGCTCATGAAGAGCTACCCGGGCGACATCAACGCAGTTGGCATCGTGGTCCTCACGCTGCTGCTCGGGGTGCTGCTGGGCGCCCTCAACGGCGCGCTCATCGTCCTGACCAGGGTGCCCGACATCATCGTCACGCTGAGCACGTACTTCGTCTGGGCTGGGTTCGCGCTCCTCGTGCGCCCGGCGCCCGGCGGCGCGGCGGCCGACTGGCTCAAGAACCTCGTGGTCGGCTCGGTGGTCGTCGACTGGCTGCCCGTGGCCGCGGTGGTGCTGGTCGTGATCGTGGCCGCGGTGTGGATTCCGGTCGCGCGCTCGAGGCTGGGCCTGTCCCTCCACGCTGTCGGCAGCAACCGGCTGGCCGCCTTCCGGTGCGGCGTGGGCGTCGACCGCACGAAGTTCCTGTCGTATGCCCTGACCGGCCTCATGTCCGCGTTCGCGGGCCTGTCGCTGACCGCGAGCACCGGGATCGGGACGCCGGTCCCGGAGCCCACCTACGCCCTGATCAGCATCGCCGCGGTCGTGCTGGGCGGCGTCAGCCTCGCTGGCGGGGTCGGCGGCGTCTTCGGCCCGATCGTGGCGGTGATCGTGCTCCAGATCATCCGTGACGACATGACGTTCATGGGGGTCGACTCCAACTACGGCCTGGTCGCCCAGGGCTTCATCCTGATCGGCGTGCTCATGGTCGGCAGCCTCGTGCAGATGCGAAGGAGGCGGTCGTGACCGCGGTGACTCCGAGCGCCAGCGGCCGCCCGTGGCGACGCCGCTCGACTTGGCGCAACCTCATGCGGGACCGCCCGCTGTACCCGCTCCTCGCCCTGCTGGTCGTGATGGTCGCGTTGGTCCAGCTGGTGCAGCCGGGCACGGTCAGTCCCGGCTGGGCCGCCGTCAATGTGCGTCAGGCCGCTGTGCTCGCGATCCTCGCCGGGTGCCAGACACTGACCATGCTCACGGGCGGCATCGACCTGTCGGTCGGCTACGTCGCCTCGATGTCGGGCTTCGTGACCGCCACGTTCGTGCACCAGCCGGGGGGCTGGGCCCTTGGCGTCGCGGTCGCGCTGGCCGCGGCCGCCTTGGCGGGCGTCGTGAACGGCGTCGGCATCGGCGTGTTCAAGGTGCATCCGCTGATCATGACCCTGGGCATGGGCCTGATCGTCTACGGGCTCGCCAATGTGTGGCAGCTGCAGAGCGTCCAGACGGGCTCCGGCGTGCCGCCCGTCCTGCGCACGCTGGGGGTTGGCATGGTGGCCGACGTCGTCCCGTACAACCTGGGCGTGTTCGTCCCGCTGGCGCTCCTGATCATCGTCGGCCTCCGACGCACCGGGTACGGCCGCATGCTGTACGCGATCGGCGACAACCCTGTCGCGGCCCGGCTGTCCGGCGTGCGCGACTGGCAGGTGATCGTGGTCCTGTATGTCATCTCCGCGCTCCTGGCCGCCATCGCGGGCCTCCTGCAGTCGGGCCTCACGAACACCGCCAGCGTCACCTTGGTCCAGACGTACGTCCTGCCCTCGGTGGCCGCGACGGTCATCGGCGGCACATCCATCATGGGCGGGCGCGGCGGCTACTCCGGCACCATCGTGGGCGCGCTGATCCTCACCGTGCTGACCGGGTTCCTGAGCATCCTGCTGCCGGAGCCGTGGCGCCAGATCGTGTTCGGCTCGATCGTGGTTCTGGTGGCTGCCGCCTACACGCGGGTCACGGACGCCGCCTGACGCGTCGTGAGCGACCGCGAGGGTTTATCCAGGCACCTCGGGCTGGACCTGGGCGGCACCAACGTCAAGTGGGCAGTCGTGGAGCAGCACGGCGCCTCGCAGACGGTCATCGCTCGCGACCAGGTGCCCACGCGGTATGCGTCGGAACCGCAGGACGTGCCGGCTGCGATCGTTGCCCAGCTGGGCGACGTGGCCCGGTCGGCGGCCGCCGCGTGGGGCCCGATTGCGAGTGTCGGGATTGGCGTTCCGGGACAGTACGACCCGACAACCGGCTGCACGCGGTTCCTCCCGAACGTGCCGGGCCCCTGGGCCGGGCTGCCCGTCGCGGGGCCGGTTGGCGAGGCGGTAGGCGTGCGTGCGTTCCTGATCAACGACGCGCGCGCGTTCGGCCTTGCGGAGCTCCGCCTGGGCGCCGGCAGGGGGGCGAGCTCGATGGTCGGCCTGACGCTTGGCACCGGCGTGGGCGGGGCGGTCGCGGTGGGCGGCCGGATCCACCATGGCCACGACGGCACGGCCGGCGAGGTCGGACACCAGACCATCGACCCCGACGGACCCTGGTGCCATTGCGGCAACCGAGGCTGCGTCGAGGCGTATGCCCGGGCGGACCAGATCAGCGCCGCGTGCGGCACCTCGAGCGTGGAGGAGGCCGTCCGCGCCGCCCGCGCCGGCGAGCCGCGGGCACTGCAGGGCCTGGCCGCTGCCGGACGGTACCTCGGCATCGGGATCGCCAACTTGATCACGATCCTGTCACCAGACAGGATCGTGCTCGGCGGCGGCGTCGCGGCGGCGGGCGACCTGCTTGTCGAGCCGATCCGGGCCGAGATTGCCCGTCGCGTCACCATGACCCCGGTCCACCAAGTGGCGCTGGTGACCGCGGAGCTGGGCACTTGGGCGGGCGCGATCGGCGCGGCCGTGCACGGAGCTGAGCGCGCGGCCGAGGCCTGACGGGACGGGTGGGTCGCCCGAGTCTCCGAGCCCGGCTGTCGCGGCCCATCGCGTTTGTGACGAGCCGCGACAGCGCCGATGCTTACTCGCCTGCGACCACCCCCGCGAGCTCCAGCATCCGCTTCGCCGTGTAGGAGGGACCCTCTTCGCGCGTCAACTGGGCCAGGACGTCGATGGGCAGGTTGTCCACGATCGCGCCGTTGGGGTTGAACAGCAGGTTCTGGTCCACGGCGAGGCCGAACGCCGACCCCTCCTTGACCGCGTGGTAGAGGTTCCGCGGGGCGACCGAGTCGCCCACGTTGAGGACCTGGACGCCCGCCGTTCGCAGCTCCTCGAACAGCTCGGTCGCGGGTCGAGTGTGGCACGACACCACGTCGTCGATCTCGAGTTCCGTGAGCGCGAAGTCCTTGTCCCGCAGGACGACCGACCCGTCTCGGATCTCGTGAACCGTGGTCGAGGTCAGTACCGTCACTGGGAACTTGTACGGCTTGGAGTGGAGGACCTCGGCGTCGCCCTGCGCAAAGCGCTTCCGGGCGACGTACATGTGGATGACCTCGCAGTCGGCCGCGAACTCGCGGTTCTCGGTGACGATCGTGACCTGCCGCCCGATGTCGGCAAGCCACGCCGCCGTGTCGACGGCCGCGTACGAGTCGCCCCACAGGAGGACGCGCTGGCCGACCTTGCGCATCTTGCGACCACCGGGGTGGCACTCGCATGCGACCTTCGGGCAGGCCATGGTCTCCTCGAACGGGACCACCCGCGACGCGTCACCCACCACCGGCGGCACGTACGACACGGCGCCTGTGGCGTTGAGGACGACGTCGAAGTCCCGGAGCTCGGCGACGGTCGGCGCGTGGTTGAGCCGGATGGCGACGTTGAGATCGAGCAGCTGGTCCCGGATCCAGTCGAGGTACCAACGCATCTTCTCCTTGCCCGGGACGAGGCAGACATACTTCATCGCCCCGCCGAGCTCGCCCGACTTCTCGAACAGCGTGACGCGATGGCCGCGCTCGGTGGCGATGCGCGCAGCCTCCATGCCCGCCGGGCCGCCCCCGACCACCGCCACCCTCACCGGGCGCTCCGTGCGGGCCATGTCGTCGTAGGCGGGCTGGCCGCAGGCCGCGTTGATGGAGCACGCGATCTCGTGCTTGGCCATCAGCGACTCCTGCCAGCAGCCGCCAAGGCAGGAGATGCAGCGCCGGATGGACTTGACCTTGCCGTACTTCGCCTTGACAGGCCAATACGGGTCGGCCAGCAGCTGCCGCGCGAGGCCGACGAGGTCGGTCTTGCCCTCGGCGATGATCTGCTCGCAGTACTCCGGGTCGCGCAGGGAGTGGGAGGTGATCACCGGGACCCTGACGACCTTCTTGGTCGCCTCGGCCGCGTAGGTCGCCCAGCCCTGCGGGTAGTGCATCGGGTCGAACCCAGCGCCGGGAGACTCCTGGATGCCCTGGCTGATGTCAATCGCGGCGACGCCGGCACGCTCGAGGACACGCGCGGTCTCGAGGCCCTCCTCGAGGCCGCGGCCGCCGGGCACCCACTCCTCGAAGCTGTAGCGGACCAGGACCGGGAAGGACTTGCCGCACTTCTTCTGGATCGAGTCGACGACCGCCAGCGGGAGGCGCATCCGGTTCTCGAACGAGCCGCCGAACCGGTCGGTGCGCAGGTTGAGATACGGGCTCATGAACTCCGAGAGTAGGTACCCGTGGGCGGCGTGCAGCTCGACCGCGTCGAACCCGGCCTGCTTGACGCGCCAGGCCGCCTCGGAGAACAGGTCCACAAGGTCGAGGATCTCGGCGATCGACGCTTCGCGGATCTCCTTGCCCTTCTCCTCGGCGTTCTCGTAGATGATCTCGTGGCCGGCCGACCACGGGAGCTTGAGCACGCGGTCGGTGGCGCCCAGCGTGTTGTAGCGGGGGATCGCGCACTGGCGGCCGGGGTGCTGCAGCTGGACCGCGCACTTGGCGCCGTAGCGGTGCATCGACTCCGCGAGGCGGGCCAGCCCGGGGACGTAGTTGTCCCCGTCGGCCACGAGGCACGTGACGGTCGGCCGCCCGGTTTTCATGTCGGGGGTGGTCGCCCCCACGATGACAAACCCGGCTCCGCCCTTGGCGATGTTCGCGTGGTGGTGGATGTCCCGCTCGCTCACCTCGCCGTCCGCATGGGACGAGCTGATGTCCGTGGGAACGTGGACGATGCGGTTGGGAAGGGTCAGCGGCCCCAGCTGGAGCGGGCTGAACAGGTGCGCGAAAGACATGGCTTGGCTCCTGTCGAACCGACGCGGGTCGATGCGCCGATGCTCGACCCATCGGCTCCCCGCGACAATGCCAGCAACGGTCGAAGCAGTGGCAGAATCGGTCGCAGCACGGCGGTGTGTCCCGCCTGATCGCTCCAACTGGCCCTGTCCGATTCGGCTGTGAGGCCCGACCCTCCCGGAATGGCTGTGTATGTCTGGCAACAGGCCATGGACTTGGACTTCCCGCTCGCGGTGCTCGACTATGCGGTCCGCGACGACCGAGACCCGATGCACTGGCACGACCACTTCGAGATCGCGCTGGTCCTCGAGGGTCGCGGCGAGTTCATGTTCGGGCGTCGGCCGCTCGAGGCCGAGACCGGCGACATCTTCTTCATCGACAACTCCCAGCCCCACGTGGCGCTGGCAGGCCGCGGAACGCCGATGCGCCTGCTGCTCGTGCTCTTCCGTCCGGAGCTCATCGCCCCGGCGGGTTGCCGCGAGCTGGAGCGCGGCTACCTCGCCCCGTTCCGGCGGGCTGACGGCAGGTCGCCGCGCGTCCGGGCGGGTACGCCGCTCGCCGCCCGCCTGGGCAGCCTCCTCGTGGGCCTTCGCACCGCATGGGGCCGTCACGACCCGGCCGAGCGCCATGTGATCGACGCAACGCTCCGCCTCGTGCTCGGTCTGGTGAACCGAGATCCGGAGGCTGGCGCCTCGCCGGACGCGGTGCGGGCCGCCGCGGATCGGCGCGAGCAGATCCGGCCGGTTCTGGCCTATGTGGACCGCCACTGCCGGGAGGGGATCACCCTCGAGGACGTGTCCGACCTCGTCCACATCAGCCCGTCGCGAGTGCGCCACGTGTTCAAGGACGTGACCGGCGTCAGCTTCAAGGAGTACGTCACCCAGGTCCGCATCGCGGAGGCGAAGCGGCTGCTGCTGGCGACGGAGCTGTCGGTGGCCGACGTGGCGCGAACGGTCAGCTACACCAACCTGCACCAGTTCTACAAGGTGTTCGCGCGGTCCTGCGGCATGTCGCCGGGCGAGTACCGCCGCCACTACTCGGCGTCGGAGCCCGAGCAGATTGCGGCGGGATCGTGAGCCACCCCGCGCGCCATGCGGCGGCCGCCGCTCCGGGCAAGGAGGACGCACGATGACGGTCGGGGCCCCCGAAGCGGTCGGGATCCGGATCCGCGAGGCGGTTGACGCCGACTGGGAGGAGGCCGGCCGGATCTGCTACGAGGCCTTCGCCACCCTGGCCGACCGGCACGGGTTTCCCCACGACTTCCCCACGGTCGCCGCGGCCGCCGAGCCGATCCGGTACCTGATCAATCACCCGAGCATCTACGGGGTCGTCGCCGAGAGGGACGGGCGCGTCATCGGGTCGAACTTCCTCGACGAGCGCGGCGTGATCTCGGCGATCGGCCCGATCAGCGTGGACCCGCAGGCGCAGGACCGCCACGTGGGCCGGATGCTGATGAACGCCGTCCTCGACCGGGCGCAGGTGCAGCAGGTGCCCGGCGTGCGGCTCCTGCAGATCGCCTACCACAACCGGTCGCTGAGCCTGTACGCGAAGCTGGGCATGCAGGTGCGCGGCTCGTTCGCGGCGATGCACGGCGCGCCGATCCTCGAGCGGCTGCCCGGCTACGACGTCCGCCCGGCCGTGCCCGATGACGAGCCCGCGATGAACGCGCTGTGCGCGCGCGTGCACGGGCACACCCGTGCGGGCGAGGTGGCCGAGGCCGTCGCCGCGGGATCGGCCCGAGTGGTCGAGCACCTCGGGCGGATCACCGGCTACACGAACCGGATCAGCTACTTCGCGCACTCGGTGGCCGAGACCAACGACGACATGCGCGCGCTGGTCTCCGAGGCCGAGGACTTCGGCACGCCCGGCTTCCTGGTGCCGCTCGCGAACAACGACCTGTTCCGCTGGTGCCTGGACCGCGGCTTGGAGGTGTTCTTCGTGCTCAACATGATGACGATCGGGCTGTACCAGGAGCCCGAGGGCGCGTACCTGCCGTCGGTCGGCTACTGACGTCCGTGCCCGCCGCCGGCGTCACGCGAATCTGAGGCTGGCACCGCCTACGCGATCGCCCGCGGAACGGCCACGTGAGCGCAGCGGGTGGCCGTCCTACCGGGCGGGCGGCTCCTTTGCCGGATAGTCGGTGGGCGTCGCGCGCGTGTACTTGTCCCACAGCGCGCCGGCGTTCTTGGTCTGGATGTACTCCATCATGTACTCCTGACCGATGTCGACCGGGTAGCGCTCGGCGAATGACACGCGCTGCATCGTCTCCTCGCGGCTCCAGCCCTTGGCGACGGCGACGGCGACGGCGGCCTCCCACTCGAGCATGAACGCCACCTGGGTGTGCAGGTAGGCCTTGTTGGTGACGGGTCCGTGGCCGGGCATCAGGTGGTCGAAGTCGAGGGCGAGGATGCGCTCGATCGAGGCGATCCATTGGTCCACGTTGGAGGTCATCAGCCAGGTGGTGCACTCGCTGAACACCGTGTCGCCGGTGAACACCGCGCGCTCCTCGGGCACGTAAACCGCGACTTGGCCCGGCGTGTGGCCGGGCGTGTGGAGCAGGTTGAACGTGCGGTCGCCAACCTTGAGCGTGACGTCGCCGCTGAACACGATGTCCGCGGTGCCCATGTTGGCGTAGTAGGTCTCGCGGTCGGGGACGAGGGCGACACCGCCCGGGTCGTCCGTTGGCAGCGCCTCGAGCGCGTACTCGAACGGGTCGAGTTCCGGGTACACGGTCATGAACCGCTCGTGGACGCCCTGGTGATGGATGATCGGGCCCGCACCCTTGAACCAGTAGTTGCCGAAGATGTGGTCAACGTGGTGCTCGGTGTTGATCACGTACTGGATGACGCCGTGCTCCTCGACGAGCCTCCGCATCTCGACGGCCTTGCTCGGGAGCTGCGGCGTGTCGATGACGACGGGGCCCTTGGAGGTCTTGACGAAGGACGGGTTGCAGCCCCGGATCGTCGTGTCGGTGAAGATGCGGTCGGTGACCTGCTGCATCGCGGGTGGGCTCCCTGCCTGGTGGCGGTGGATGGGCTTGGGGTGGGGGCTACTGGGTGGCGGTCAGGCCGCCGTCGAGGCCGATGGTCTGGCCCGTGATGAACGCCGCAGCATCGGACAGGAGGAACACCACGGCGCCGGTCATGTCGTCGGTGCCGCCCACGCGCCCGAGCGGGATGCGGCTGACGAGGCCCGCCTTGAAGACGGGGTCGCCCAGCAGCATCGCGACCTGGGGCGTGTCGACGAAGGTGGGTCGGATGCCGTTGACGCGGATCCCGTGGCGGGCCCACTCAGTTGCCCACTGGCGGGTCAGTGACTCGACGGCGCCCTTCGCGGCGACGTAGGCCGAATAGCCCGCGTCGATCCCCAGCAGGGCCCGGACGGAGCTGAGGTTGACGATGCGGCCCCCCTCGCCCTGGCGGATCATCTGGCGGACCGCCGCCTGGGTGGGCACGAGCACCGAGCGGAGGTTGAGCTCCATGATCCAGTCCCAGGCGTCGCGCGGATACTCCTGGGCGTCGAACAGGACTTTGCCGGCACCTCCGCCCACGCAGTTCACGAGGAGGTCCAGCCTGCCGTACCGCTCGACCGCCGCGGCCACCGCACGCTCGCAGTCGGCCTCGACCGTGGCGTCCATCTCCAGCGCGATCGCGTCGCCGCCCTCGCTGCGGACGGCGTCAGCGGCGGCCGCAGCCCTGTCGAGCGTGCGGTTGGCGACGACGACCTTGGCACCTGCCGCCGCGAGGGCGCGCGACACCGCGGCGCCGATCGCCCCGCCGCCCCCCGGGACGAGGGCAACATGGCCGTCGAGGCTGAAGACGTCGAGATAGCTCATGCGGCATCCTTTCCGTGGCGCATCGCGGGCCTTGTGACGCGTCGTATCATCGATGATCGAGAATAGAGGACCCGCGGGGACCGGTCAACGACCCGGCGGCGGGCTGCGGAGGCGCGATGGCGGAAGAGGCCTCGATCACGCGCAACGTGCTGGCGGACCAGGTGCGTGACTATCTGCTGCGGGGTGTCTTCAGCGGCCAGTTCCCGCCGGACTCGCGGATTGTCGAGACGCGCGTGGCTCGCGATATGGGCACCAGCCAAGCGCCGGTGCGCGAGGCGCTGCGGGCACTCGAGGCGCTCGGCGTGGTGGACATCCTGCCGTTCAAGGGCGCCCGCGTTCGGCGCTCGTCGGCCGAGGAGCTCATCGAGGCGTACGAGGTGAGGGCGGCCCTCGAGACGCTGGGCGCCCGGCTGGGCGTCCCGCTCATGACCGACGACGACCTCGCCGAGATCGCCGAGCTGCACGACGCCCTCCAGGCCGCGGCAGTCCAGGGTGACGCGCACCTGCTCGCCGAGCGCGATGCTGCGTTCCACGCTCGCGTGCTCCGGCTGCCGGGCAACGCCATGCTGACCCGCGTCTGGCGGTCGCTCGAGCCAGTGTCACGCACCTACCTCACGCTGGTGGCGCCAAATGCCGATCCGGCCTGGACCGTGGGCCTCCATCCGCCGATCATGGAGGCGCTGCGCGAGCGCAATCCAGAGGCAGTCGAGGCCGCGCTCGTGCGCCACTTCGACGATGCGTCGCGCCACATGGTCAGCGGCCTCGCGGGACTCGGCGCGCGGGGCTGAGGCCCGGGCGCTCGGTCAGGCGTTGATCGCGCGACCCTCGATCGTCAGGGCGGCCTCGCCGAGGACCTCGGACAGGGTTGGGTGCGGATGTGTCATCGCGCCGAGCGCTGCGGCCGGCAGCCCCAGCGCGGCAGCCAGCGATGCCTCGCCGATGATCTCGGTCGCGTGCGGCCCCACCACGTGCACACCGAGCAGAGCCCCCGTGTCGCGGTGCGCGATCACCTTCGCGAAGCCCTCGGCCTCGGTGGTCATCACGGCCCGGGCAATGGCCGTGAACGGGACCCGGCCGACCCGGACGGCGATGCCGCTCGCCTCGCACGCCTGCTCCGTCAGGCCCACCGAGGCGACCTCGGGCCGCGTGTAGGTTGCACGTGGCTGCGCGTGTTGGTCCATCGGTCGAGCGGCCGGGTCGCCCGTGATGGCGGCGACCGCGACCAGCGCCTCGTGCGCCGCCGTGTGGGCGAGCTGGAGCCCGCCGACCACGTCGCCGATCGCCCAGAGGCCTGGCTGGCTCGTGCGCATCCAGGCGTCCACCTCCACCACGCCGCCCGTCACGCGAGCGCCTGTCGTCTCGAGGCCCACGTCGTCGACGTTGGCCGCCCGGCCGGTCGCGACCAGCATCGCCTCGGCCGTGACCTCGGCGGGCTCGAAACCGCCATCGCGCGCCACCACGAGACCGACGCTGTCCGGGCCGACCACGATCGATGCGGGGTTGATCCGGGCGCCGGTGACCACCCTGATGCCGCGCCGCGCGAAGGTCCGTTCCAGCTCGCGCGAGACGTCGCGGTCCTCGAGGGGCAGGATGGCCGGCAGGTACTCCAGAAGCGTGACCGCGACGCCGAGGTCGTGGAACGCGGAGGCGAACTCGCAGCCGACCGCGCCGGCGCCGACCACGACGAGGCTGGCCGGCAACTCCGACCCACGGACGATGTCGTCCGAGGTCAGGACCCGCACGCCGTCCGGAACGAGGCCCGGCAGCGACTTGACCCGCGAGCCGGTCGCGAGGATGACATCCGGTGCCGTGAGGACCCGCACGCCGCCCGTGAACGGGGTTCCGTCGGGACCGTGTAGCACGACCCGCACTCGGCCCGGCCCGTCGAGACGGCCGCGGCCCGCCACCCACTCGACGCCGCTCCGCGCGACGAGGCCCTGCAGGCCCGTCCACATGCGGCGCACGACGGCGTCGCGGTGCTCGGCAACGGCCGCGTAGTCAATCGCGACACCGGTCGCCACGACGCCGAGCCGTCGCCCCTGCTCGCGGACCCGATGCGCGAGGCCGGCAGACTCGAGGATCGCCTTGGTGGGGATGCAGCCTCGGTGGAGGCAGGCACCGCCCGCCTTGTCGGCGTCAACGAGCGCGACCTTGAGTCCCATCTGGGCGGCCCGGAACGCGGCGGTGTAGCCGCCGGTGCCCGCCCCTAGGACGATGAGGTCGAACGCGTCAGGCCTGTCTCCGCTGGGCGGCCACTCCCTCGTCGGAGCCCCGGCGTGGCCCGCCGGGCTCGCCGCCGACATCACGCTGCCGCCGAGCGGCAGCGACGCCGGCCGCTCCAAGCGGGTCTGCAGCGTCTTGAGGAACTGCGCGCCGAGTGCCCCGTCCACGAGCCGGTGGTCAGCCGACAGGGTCAGCTTCATCACCGATCGGACCTCGACCCGGCCGTCCACCGCGACCGGCGTCGACACGGCTGCCGCCACCGCGAGGATCGCCGCCTCGCCCGGGTTGATGATCGCGCTGAACTCGTCGACGCCGTACATCCCCAGGTTGGAGACGGTGAACGTGGAGCCTGACAGGTCGTCCGCCGGGATCGTCCCAGCACGCGCCGCGGCGGCGAGCGCCGCGGCGCGGTCGTGGATCTCCGCGACCGTCAGCCGGTTGGCGTCTCGGATGACCGGGACCACGAGGCCGTTCGGGACCGCCACTGCCATGCCCAGGTGGACGCGAGCGCGCGGCCAAACGCTGGTCCCGTCGGTGCGCGCGTTGACGTCGGGGAACTCGACGAGCGTGGCAGCGCTCGCGGCCAGGACGAAATCGGTCACCGACGGAGCGGCGCCGGTCGCGGCCTTTCGCTCGGCGCGGAGCGCCTCGAGGGCGCTGACGTCGACCTGCACGGTGATGGTGAAGTGCGGTGTGGTGGTCCAGGACGCGGTCAGCCGCTCGGCAATGACGCGGCGCATCCGGGACATCGGCTGCGGCGCCGCGTCCGGCCCGG
>JAKAHU010000266.1 GCA_021825385.1 Chloroflexota bacterium
CGTCTGGCCGCACGACAACGCGATCATCGCGGCCGGCCTCGCCCGCTACGGCTTCCGCGAGCAGGCGGCCTCGATCGCGGCCGCGATGCTCGAGGCGACTCGCTACTTCCGCGACGCGCGGCTGCCCGAGCTGTTCTGTGGCTTCGCCCGCAGCGACGCTCCCTACCCGGTGCCCTACCCGGTCGCCTGCCAGCCCGAGGCATGGGCCTCGGGCTCGGTCTTCTCGCTCCTGCGCTCGATGCTGGGCATGGAGGCGGACGCCGCCGCCGGCGAGCTCGAGTTCCGGTCTCCGTCGGTGCCCGAATGGCTGCACGAGGTTCGGATCGAGAATCTCCGTGTCGGGACGGCGGAGGCGGACCTCCTCGTCCGGCGCAGCAACGGCTCGACGGCTGTCGAGGTCCTCCGCCGGAGCGGCGACCTGACCGTCGTCGTCCGGGTGTGATGAGCGTGGCCGAGCTCCTGGCCTGGGGGATCGGGCGTTTGCGCACGTCCGGCTCTGAAGCGGCGCGCCTCGAAGCGGAACTGCTGCTGGCCCGGGCCCTGGGCGTCGAGCGGGCCGTCCTGCTCGCGCACCCCGAGATCCCGGTTGGCGCGGATGCCCAGCGAAGCTTCGCGGCCGACCTCGAGCGCCGGGCGGCCGGTGAGCCGCTGGCCTACATCCGTGGTTTCCGGGAGTTTTACGGCCTGGCCTTCGCCACCGATCCGCGCGGCCTGATTCCGCGCCCCGAGACCGAGCTGCTGGTTGAAGCGGCCGAGACCGAGATCATGCGCCGCCTGACCGGCGCGCCGCGCCCGGTCGGCACGTCGCCGCTGCGGGTCGCCGATGTGGGCACCGGGAGCGGGGCGATCGCGGTCAGCCTGGCGGTCCTCCTGCGCCGCCGCGGGATCGGTCCTCAGGTCGAGATCCTGGCCAGCGACGACTCGCCCGTCGCGCTCGAGCTGGCCCGCGAGAATGCGGTTGGCCATGGCGTCGCCGACCGGATCGAGTTCGTCGCCCTGGACCTCCTGCCGACCCGGGTCGGGCGACCGTTCGAGGTCATCGTGGCCAACCTCCCGTACGTCCCCTCCGGCGAGGTCGACCGGCTGCCGGTCGCGGTGTCGTTCGAGCCGCGCCGCGCCCTCGACGGGGGGCCCGACGGACTGGCGATCATCGCCCGGCTCCTCGACCGGCTGCCGGACGCGCTTGCCGCGGGTGGCCTCGCCCTGCTCGAGATCGGGGCCGACCAGGGTGAGGCGATCTGCCGGCTGGCCGGGGCGCGCCTGCCCGGCTGGCCGTGCCGGGTGGCAACCGACCTGGCCGGTCATCCGCGCCTGGCCCGCCTGGAGCGTCCGTCGTGAGTCCGGCCGGCCGGTTCCCGATTCGCCTTCTCGCCCTCGACATCGACGGAACGCTCGTTGGCGAGGACCTCGTCCTGCGCCACCGGACCCACGCCGCGATCGGCGCGGCGATCCGGCGCGGCGTCGCGGTCTCGCTCGTGACCGGGCGGATGGCATCGAGCGCCTTCACCTTTGCCGAGGCGCTCGGGCTGCGCCAGCCGATCGTCGCCTACCAGGGCGCCCTGATCCGGGCCATGCCCGAGCCGGGCAGGGGCCGGATCGGCCGGCTGCTCCTGCACACTCCGCTGCCGGCCAGCGTCGCTCGCGAGGCGGTCGATTGGGCCCTGGCCCGCGGCCTCGACCCGCACCTGAACCACCTCGAGCGGTTCATCATCCGGGTCGACGACCCGAAGGCGGACGACTACTCGCGCTTCCTCGGGGCGCGAGCCGAGCTCGTGCCGAGCCTGCGCGAGGCGATCGACCACCCGGTCTCGAAGGTGCTCGCGGTCGGCGACGAGCAGGCGACGCTCGATGCCTTCAGCGAGGCCCGGATCCACTTCGCCAGTCGGGCCGACGTGACGATCAGCCATCCCCGCTTCCTCGAGTTCCTGGCCCCCGGGGTCTCGAAGGGTCGCGCGGTCCGCTGGCTCGCCCGCCGACTCGAGATCCCGATCGAGCAGGTGATGGCGATCGGCGACCAGCGCAACGACCTCGAGATGATCGCCGCGGTCGGCCACGGGGTGGCGATGCCGACCGCCCCGGCCGACGTCCTGGCCGTCGCTCGGCACGTGGCGCCACCGCTCGAGGACGAGGGCGCGGCGCAGATGATCGAGCGGCTCGTGCTCGGGCGGACCGGCCGATGAGCGCCCGGGGCGCGCCGGGCCCGTTCCGGAGGCGTGCCCGATGAGCGTCCGCCTGGTGGCCGACGACCCGGCCGGCCTGGCCGCCGCGATCGAGGTCCTGCGCGCCGGCGGCCTGGTCGGGCTGCCGACCGACACGGTCTACGGGATCGCGGTCGCACTCGACGCACCGGCCGGGATCGAGCGCCTGTTCGCGGCCAAGGGCCGGCCACCGGAGCGCGCGATCATGGTCCTCGCCGATTCGCTCGACCAGGTCGAGGAGACCGTCGCCCTGCCGCCCGAGGCACGGGTCCTGGCCGCCGCCGGCTGGCCCGGTGGCCTGACCCTCGTCCTGCCGGTTCGGCCGGGCGTCATCCTGCCGGCCGCGCTGAGCGCGGGGTTGCCGACGCTGGGCGTCCGCGTCCCGGACCACCCGACGCCGCGCGCGCTGGCCCGGGCGGTGGGCCCGCTCCCGACTACCTCGGCGAACCGGCACGGCGAACCGCCGGCGCTCGACGGCCCGTCGGTCCTGGCCGCGCTCGGCGAGGCGCTCGACCTCGTCCTCGATGGAGGGCCGGTTCGGGGCGGCACGAGCTCGACCGTCATCGATTGCTCGTCCGGTCCACCCCGGCTGCTCCGGGCCGGGGCGATCCCGGCCGCTGCCCTGGCGGCCGTCCTCGACGAGGCTGGGCTGCCGCACCGGCTGGGCAAACCGGGTCGCGGGTAAACCGGCCGCGACCGGAATCGTCGCGGACCGCGGCCAGGCTCGCTCGCTGCGGGTGACGGCCCCGGTGTGGGACGATAGCCGCCGTTCGGGGAGAGGCCGGGGGGCTGGACGAAACAGGAGGAGCGCCGACGATGACGATCTCGCGAACCGATTCCGCGGACACCGGAGACCTCGGCAGTCTCGGCGAGCTGGGCTGGGCGAGGATCGCCGACGTCGACCCCGAGCTCTGGTCGGCGATGCTTGGCGAACGCGAGCGCCAGCACCGCAAGATCGAGCTGATCGCGAGCGAGAACTACACCTTCGCCGCGGTCATGGAGGCGCAGGGCTCCTGGCTCACGAACAAGTATGCCGAGGGCCTCCCGGGTCGGCGTTACTACGGCGGCTGCGAGTACGTCGATGTCGCTGAGCGGCTCGCCCAGGAGCGCGCCCTGACCCTCTTCCCGGGCGCCGAGCATGTCAACGTCCAGCCCCACTCGGGTGCTCAGGCGAACATGGCCGCCTACTTCGCGACGATCCAACCCGGTGACCGGATCCTGGGCATGAACCTGGCCCACGGCGGCCACCTGACCCACGGCTCACCGGTCAACTTCAGCGGCCGGCTGTACGAGGTCCACGCCTACGGCGTCGAGCGCTCGAGCGAACGGATCGACTACGACGCCCTGGAGCGCCAGGCCCTCGAGGTTCGACCGAAGCTGATCATCGCCGGCGCCTCCGCCTACCCTCGGATCATCGACTTCGAGCGGATGGCGGCGATCGCCCACGCTGCCGGGGCACTCCTGCTCGTGGACATGGCTCACATCGCCGGTCTCGTCGCGGCCGGCCTCCACCCCTCACCCTTCCCCCACGCCGACATCGTGACCACGACCACCCACAAGACGCTCCGCGGCGCCCGGGGCGGGCTGATCTTCTGCCGGTCCGACCTCCCCGAGGGGATCGACCGGACGAACTTCCCGGCGCTCCGCGGCACGCTCGCCCAGGCGGTCGACAAGGCCGTCTTCCCTGGCGCTCAGGGCGGTCCCCTGATGCACGTCGTGGCGGCCAAAGCGGTCGGGCTCCGGCTGGCCGCCACGACCGAGTTCCGGGACTACCAGGCCCGGGTTGTGAAGAACGCGGCGGTCGTGGCCGAGACGATCGCGGCCCGCGGCGGGAGGGTGGTCTCGGGCGGCACGGACAATCATCTCGTGCTGATCGACGTGACGCCGCTCGGGGTCACCGGCCGCGAGGCCGAGCGGCTCCTCGACGAGATCGGGATCACGGTCAACAAGAACGCGATCCCGTTCGACACGAACCCCCCGAACATCGCCTCCGGGATCCGGATTGGGACGCCGGCCACGACGACCCGTGGCTTTGGCGAGGAGGAGATGCGCGAGGTCGGGCGCCTGATCGTGGCCGCGATCGAGGCTCGCGACGAGCCGGCCGAGCAGGCGAAGCTGGCCGCCGAGGTGGCCGAGATGTGCGCCCGGTTCCCGGTCCCAGGGCTGCCGGAGGCGTGAGCCGGCTGTCGGCCGTGGCGCCGACGTGCGGACCGCAATGAGGTTCATCCCCAACCTTGCCGCCGCGCTCCCGGTCATCGTGGCCGCGACGATCGCGGCGGCGCTGATCGCATTCCTGCTCACCCCGCTCGTCCGGCACATCGCGCGCCGGCTCGATGTCGTCGACCGGCCGGAACGGCGCCGGGTGAACGTCCGGCCGATTCCGCGCGGGGGCGGTCTGGCGGTCGCGGTGGCCTTCCTGGTCGTGGCGACCGTCCTGGTCTGGCTCGGC
>JAKAHU010000267.1 GCA_021825385.1 Chloroflexota bacterium
GGCTGATGTCGGCCGTCCTCCAGCCGGCGCCGACCACGCTGCCGTCCCCTTCGCCGGGCGGCTCGCCGGCCTCCCCGCCTTCCGCCGGGCCGTCGGCGCCGCCGCCCGGCTCGGCCAGCCCGAGCAGCGCGCCATGATCCCGATCGGGGACGCGAATCCGACCCGCCGGCCGGCCGTGGTCACGTACGGGCTGATCGCGGCGAGCGTCCTCGTCTTCCTGTACGAGCTCCGCCTCCAGTCGACCGGCGGGACCGAGGCGATCAGCCGCTTCATCACCCTGTGGGGGGTCGTCCCACGCCAGGTCTCGGCCGCCCTGGCCGGCGCCGACCTCGTCTCCCCGACCTGGCTGACCGTCTTCTCGAGCCTCTTCATCCACGCCGGCTGGGCCCACCTGCTGGGGAACATGCTCTACCTGTGGATCTTCGGCAACAACGTCGAGGACCGGATCGGGCGGCTCGGCTTCCTCCTCTTCTACCTGTTCGGCGGCCTCGTGGCCGCGCTCACCCAGACCGCGATCGAGCCGCGCTCGAGCGTGCCGCTGGTCGGCGCGTCCGGGGCGATCGCGGCCGTGCTCGGCGCGTATCTCGTCCTCTGGCCGGGCGCGACGGTGGTCACGATCGTTCCGTTCGGCTTCTTCCTCCTCCCGGTTCGCCTGCCGGCGGTCATCGTCCTCGGCTTCTGGTTCGTGCTCCAGTTCACGCTCGGCTTCGCCTCGCTCGGCGTGCCGACCGCGGCGGAGGGCGGGGTGGCGATCTTCGCCCACATCGGGGGCTTCGTGGCCGGGGCGCTCATCGGCCTCCTCCTGCGCGACACGGGTGGCCGGGGGTCACGGCCGGGTGGACCGTGGGGCGTGGGATAATCGAGCCATGTCCGGGAACCCGTACGAGCTCGGGTTGATCGAGATGGCCGTCGAGAGCGTCCGCGTCCACATGCTCTCCAGCCAGCACGTGGTCATCCTCAAGGAGCTCGACCGCGAGCGATACCTGCCGATCTGGATCGGCCCGTGGGAGGCGAACGCGATCGCGATGAAGCTCCAGGGCCTGACCCCGGAGCGACCGCTCACCCATGACGTCTTCGCCACCACCCTCCGGGAGCTCGGGGTGGCGATCCGCCGGGTCGTCATCGCCGACCTCGCCGACGAGACCTTCCATGCCCGGCTCTACCTCGAGTCGGGTGGTCGCGAGTACGAGATCGACTCCCGGCCATCGGACGCGCTGGCCCTCGCGGTGCGCTCGAACGTCCGGATCTTTGCCGCGCCCGCGGTCCTCGAGCGGGCCGGCGTCGAGCCCGAACCGGCGAGCGGCGAGGAGCTCGAGACGACCGGCGAGCGGCTGCCCGACGAGCGCCTCGAGGTCTTCCGCGACTTCGTCAACTCACTCGACATCGACCTCGAGGGCGAGCAGCGCGAGGGCCCCGGGCCGGAGGCGCTCTAGGCGCCCTCGCCGGCAGGGGCGCCCACCCGGGCGTCCTCGGCCGAGGGCCCGGTGATCGGCTGGCCGCGTTCCAGGGCCCGGTGGCGGTTCGCCCAGAGCCGGAGCCGGAGCAACCAGAAGTCCCTGACCGCCCGCCCGATCACCGACAGCTTGGCCCCCGTTGGCGAGCCCGCCGTGCGCGGGTGGTGGGGCACGCCGACCTCGGCGATCCGCCGCCCGCGCGCCCCGAGCTTGATCAGCAGCTCGGCCGAGAAGAACGCCCCACTCGACTCGACCCGGACCCCCTCGAGCGCCTCGCGCCGGAAGAGCTTGCAGGCGCAGTCGACGTCCCGGACGCGGAGCCCAAAGAAGACGAGGTTGGCCAGCCGGTAGAGGCGGGCGTAGAGCGTCCGAAGGGGCGGATCCGCCCGCCGGATCCGGTAACCGACGACGACGTCGGGCCGATCGGGGGCGGCCAGCCGTGAAAGCAGGCGGGCGAGATCGGCGACCCGGAACTGGCGATCGCCGTCGGTGAACGCGACGAGCTCGAACCGGGCGGCCCGGAAGCCGGAGCGGAGGGCGGCGCCGTAGCCCAGGTTGGTCGGGTGGTGGATCACCCGGACGAGGTCGGGGTGATCGGCGGCCAGGCGGTCGGCGAGCGCGGGCGTGGCGTCGCGCGAGCCATCGTCGACGATGATGATCTCGAACGTGTCGGCCAGCTCGGGGAGCGCGGTCAGGGCCTCGGCCACGAGCCCCTCCAGGTTCGCCGCCTCGTTGTGCGCCGGGAAGAAGTACGACAGGCGGGCGACGCGGGCCGGTGGGGCGGATGGTGCCGGCCCACGGCCCGGCGCCGCCACCGGTGGCGCGGCGGCCCCCGCGGGCGCGGTGGTCACGACCCGGCTCCGGCCGGGCCGATGACCCGGACGATCGGCTGGTACGGCGACCCGGCGAGCGGCTCGAGCCGGTAGCGCTCGGCCAGCGCGGGCAGCTCGGCCGGCGGCCGGATCAGGTAGACGGGCCGTTGCCCGAGGTTCGCGTCGATCACGTCGCTGACTCCTCCGAGCTGTTTGTCGAGCCGGGTTCGATCGTCGACGATCCGGATATCCGGTCGTCGCCCCTGGCACAGCTGGGCATACCAGAGCGGGGTCGAGAAGTCCCACCAGCTTACGACGAGCGCGCCCGGCTCGAGCTGGGCGAGGGTCCGGTCGAGCCAGTCCGCGGCCTCCCGGTCCGAGCTCCGGTCGACGAGCGCCCAGCGCCCGGGCAGGGCGGCCAGGGTCGGGGCGATCAGGAGGGCCGCGGCCAGGGCCTCGAGGGCCAGCGTCCGGCCGGAGGGGCGGATCCCGAGCGTGCCGGCCGCCCGTCCCCCGACCGGCCTCGGCCACGGGCCAGCCGGTGCCAGCCACTCGCCCGCCGCCGCGAGCAGCCCGTCGACGAGGATCGCCAGCCAGGTGAGCGCGATCAGGGCCGGGCCCAGGTAGTAGCGGTCGATCTCGGCGTTCACGTACGAGGCCGCGAACCAGCTGGTCAGGATGAACGGCGGGGCCGTCAGCAGGGCGTAGTGCGGCCGGCGGATGGCCGTCGCGAGGAGGCCCGCCGGGATGAGCAGGGCAAGCGGGCCAAGCTGGGTCCCGGCGACCGTGACGAGGTCGCCGACCTTGGCGCCGAGGTTGCCGAGCGGATCGACCAGGCCGGAGAACTGGAGGCCGAGGACGACGTACCAGAAGCCGCCGAACGTGTCCGGCGAGCCGTAGACGAGCGGGGCCCGGAGCGGGCCGGCCCGGAGCGGGAGCTCGAGGTAGAGCAGGCCGGTGGTCAGGGCCGCGACGAGCAGGCTCCGGGCGAGGACCCGACGCCGCCCCGGGCCGAGGAGCCGGAGCTCGACCGCGATGACGAACAGGGCCACGCCCGGGACCAGGAACACGGTCAGCGAGTGGTTGGCGGCCGCGACCCCGGCCACGACCGCCGCGCCGAGCAGCCAGCGATCGGTTCGCCGCCGCTGCCAGCCGAGGAGGAGCACGAACAGGAGCGCCACGAGCGCGACGTGGAGGCCGTGGGGATCGGCGTGGGTGGCCAGCCGCCACGAGACCGGGAGCGTCCCGAAGACGAGGCCGGCGGCGAGGGCGAGCAGCGGCCGTCGCGTCAACTGGCCGACGAGGACGACGACGAGGGCCGCCGTGGCCGCCGCCAGGAGCGCCGCCAGGAGGTTGATCCGGAAGGCCGGCTCGCCGACGGGCGCCAGGACGATCGAGGCGAGCCAGCCGAGCATGACGTAGGCCGGGTAGCCGGTCGGATGGGCGGTGCCCAAAACCGGGCCGACGGTCTGGAACTCACCGGTGTCCCAGAAGGCGACCCCGGGCAGGAGGGTGGCTCGAGCGAGGGTGAAGATGACGGCCGCCGCGATCACCGCGGCCAGCCGAAGGGCGACCGGTCGCGGTCCGGCTGGCGGAAGCCCGGGGAGCGATGCGCCGCTCACCAGCCGAGGATCACTCCCCAGGCCACGCCCCAGGCGTTGATCAGGACCGACAGCGCGATCAGGGCCCAGACCAGCCACCGCCGCCGCTCGAGCAGCTGCTCGCTGCCCAGTGCCACCAGGAGCAGGCCGAACGGGGCGAAGTCGTTGCTGAACCGGTAGCCGAACTGGACCCAGCCCTGGCTGAAGTGCATCAGGTTGACCACGGCGATCAGGACGGTCGCGATCACCGCGCCGGTGACGATCCGGGAGCGGCCGTAGTCGCGAAGGGCCGCGAGCGCCAGCAGCCAGCCGGGACTGGTCAGGAGCAGACTCATCCCGATCGGGCTCGGGACGAGATACGGACAGGCGGCATCGAACAGGCCGCGGGCTGCGCCGGGTGGGCAGGCCGGCAGGAGGTCCGGCAGGCCGCCGAGCATCAGGGCCAGGTTCTGGGGCAGGTAGCGCGGATCCTCGATCGCCCAGGCGGGGTTGTAGCCGAGGAACGAGTAGCTCGAGGCCTCGAGCCGGTACTGGTACTCGTAGCCGGGATGGAAGAGCTGGCCGGTCGTCGCGAGGTTGTAGCCGGCGAAGGCGAGGAGCGGGAGGGCCGCCCCGAGGGCGGCCGAGAGCCCGCGCCGCCGCCACGAGCCGCCGCCGCCGACGAGGACGAGGAAGGGCGCTCCGAAGATGACGGTCAGGCGGGCGGTGGCGGCGAGACCGAGCAGGAACCCGGCCGCGAACTGGCGGGGATCGAGGGGTCCGCCCCACCGCCGA
>JAKAHU010000028.1 GCA_021825385.1 Chloroflexota bacterium
GATCTGGCGCCGAACCCGTCCGCCCAGCGCGGCCCGGGGGCGCCGCAGTCGAGCGCGCGCAGCTGCACCTCCGCCGCGTCGCAGTCCGCGCGGGTCACACTCGCGGGGTCAGGCGGGGTGATCGTCGGCTCGGGCCCGACGGGACCCGGAGCGGGAGCGCACCCCGCGCAGTGCGCGGCGAGCACGAGCCCGATCGCGACGACGAAGAGGGCGATCGGCAGCGTGAGATCCAGCCTCGGCTGCGGTGCGCCGTTCATTGGGCGCAATCCTCTGCCCAGTCCCGGGCGACCTCGATCCGCTCTGCCTCCAGGACG
Source organism: Chloroflexota bacterium (assembly GCA_021825385.1). GTDB lineage: Bacteria > Chloroflexota > Limnocylindria > Limnocylindrales > CSP1-4 > JAKAHU01. The sequence continues at coordinate 315 of JAKAHU010000028.1, forward strand.
CCGGCCGTGCCCGCGACCGCGGGCCGTGCCTTGTCCTCGACGGGGATCGTGGCGAGGCCGCCCCCACCGCCCACCACGGCCGCGCCCACGGCGACGTACCGGAGGGCGCGCTCGGTGTTCGCCAGGCGGGCGCAGTGCTTCGAGTCCCGGTAGGCCGGCTCCCCCGCGGCAACGTCTCGGGTCAGGCGCACGCTGGCCACGTCCCGGCTCTGCTCCAGCGTCGGCGCGCACCCCGCAATCCCGACGCCGACGAGCAGCACGAGGAGCACGAGCGTCGGGGGCACGGGAGGCTTGGGCGAGGCAGCGTCCGGCGCGTGCAGCCCAGCCGCGGCCGCGAGCGCCGCCAGTACAGCCGCCTCGAGCACGACCTCGGCGAACCCGACCCAGTCCGTCACGCTGGGCAGACGCGCCGCCAGAACGCCAGCGGCGCCCGAGATGGCGCCCGGTGCCCATTGGGCCTTGGGAGGAAGCCATCCGTGGAGCGGGGTGAGCACGCGCAGCAGGCGCGTCACGGTGAGCGCGCCCGAGACGATGATGGCGATGACGCCGACGAGCTGGGTGGTGTCGAGAATCGTTTGCATGATGTCCTCTCCTCAGGCTGCGAGCGGTGCGAGGCCGACGTGCGCGCGGTACGTGTTGGTCCCCATGACCGCGACCCCGCGCCGCGCGTAGTGGACGCCGTCGTACTGTGGTGCCGCGAAATCGGCCTCGGCGACATCCGCGTTGCCATCTGCGGCAGCCCATGCGACCTGCTCGGCGATGAGCGCCGCGACATTCTCCGGCGTGCTGCTAGTGTTGTTCGAATTCAGGCGCTGGAGGATGACGCGCGCGCTTGGATTGCCGATGAGGTTGCGCGCCCACGCCATCACGTCCGCGAGCTTCGTGCGGTACCCCGCGGGCGCGACCGTATCGGACTCGCCCTGGATCCAGATGATGTCCTCCCACCGGATGAGATTCGTCCCGAAATCCGCGACCCCGAGCGGGAATTGCGCCTCGGTGTGCGTGCGGAGTGTGCCGCCCGCCTGCCAGGCTGCGATCGCCTCGCCGCCCTTGCCCATGTCCAGGACGCAGTATCCGTAGTCCGCGGCCGCCACCGCAGCGAGTGCGAACGCCTGCCCGGTGCCGCCCCAGAGCTGGCGTTTGTCGCCGTACAAGTGCCAGTAGGCAGACGTGGCCGGGTACCACGGCGCGTATGACAGCGCGTACAGGGCATCGAGCCCTCGACGACTCAACGCCTGCCCGAGCACGAGTCTCCGACCGACGTTCGCGCGATCCTCTGGGGGCTGGGTGTCCGTGCTGTTGCTCTGGCCGCTCTTGAGCACGCCGCGCCAGTAGGCGGGGAGCGCGGCGTAGCTCCGGAGCGCGAGCGAGACGTCACGGGCGTGCGCTGCTGAGTGCGCGCCCTGTCGCACCGCCCACGCCGCCCACGCAACCTGCGCGGCCTGCCCCGTAACATTGACGCCGGTGATCGTGGCCACGCCAGCGACCGCCTGATCGGTGCCGACCTGCACGCCGTCGATATAGAGGCGCAGGACCGAGCCGGTGTAGACCAGCGCGACCGCCACCGGGACCGCAGCCAGGATGCCGCCGAACGTGCCGGTCGTCGTCACGCCTGCGTCCGTCGTCCAGCTCCACCCGTAGGTGCCGCGCGCCACCGCGGTGCCACCCGCGATCGTGAGCGACGCCGCGCACGCTGCGCCCGTCATCGTCACGACCGGATCCGTGCCCGCGAACTCGGGCAGGATCGGCTGTAGCGTCCCGAACACCGCCCACGGGCCCGCGCCGACCGCTCGCGCTGCCGTCGAGCTCGACCCGCCGGTGCCGACGCCGACCGCACAGTCGCGCCCGAGCCAGCCGCCGGGGATCACCGTGTGCCGCGCGTCATTCGTGGCCTGGGCCAACGCGGTGCCGCCATTGCGATCGGCGACGGCAGAAACCCGCTGCTGGACGCACGTGACCTGGTAGACATCGAAGAGGTCCCGAGCGGCGACGTCCGGAGCCGTCGCGGTCAGGGAGGGCTGATACCGGCAGACGGCCGCGCTGACGTGCGGGCTGATCTCGTCCAGCTCGGCGTATCGCCACCCGTCCCCGATGTCGCTCCACTGGCATCCAAGATTCGGCGTGTTCGCGGCGACGTGGCAGGAGTTTTCGGCCTGCGTGGCCGTCTCGTCGGCAGCGGCGCGAAGGACGTTGAGCCGGCTCAGCGCGTAGGCGTGCTGTTGCCAGAAAATCGAGGTCATCGACGAGAATTCGGCGACCTTGATCTTCATCGTCGTGCGGCTGAATCCGCTGTAACGATTCGCCAGCGACGGCCCGCGGATGTACTGACTGCCCGTCGCCGCGATCGACACCCGGTACGCCGCCGTCCCGCCGTCGGGGTCGGCGATGCCGCTCGTGATCGTGATGCCGGCCGACTTCGCCCACGATGCCACGTTCGACGTGGTGCTCGTCGTCACCGCCGTCACCGCCGCCGCCGCGTGCATGTCCCACCAGCCGAGGGTGTCGCTGCCGTTCAGCAGCGACAGGCCGCGCGCGATGGGGCTGCGCTGGCGACGGCCCATCCCGACGCCCACTCCACATCCGACCCTCACAGCGACACCCCGTGGTAGACGCGGCCGACGATGGTGCGGGCGCTGGCCACGATGACCTTCGCCTGAACGAGGATGTTCGCTCCGCTGATCGTGGCCTGCATTTCCAGCACTCCGTAAGTTGGGTCGGCCGCCGCTGCACACGCAAGGGCCAGGTCCGGCGACGCCCAGCTCACCGTCATGCCCACGCCCGTGCCGACTCCGTCGATCGCGGCGAGCTCGTAGGACGCTGCGAGTCGCGCGACTTGGAACTGGATCGATACAGTGTCGCGCTTGCTCGTCGCCTGGTCGAGGACGCCGAGGTCGACCTGGATCGCTCGCACCCCCTCAGCCGGCAGCAGCGTCGCGAGCGCCAGGGGCACCGATGGCGTCAGCGTGAACCAGATCGGGGTCGAGCCGGTGACCACCGTCGAGGGGATGGTGGCGTCGTAGGAGGCGCGGGCGAGGGCCGTTGCTCCGGCTCGCGTCCACCGCTGGTTCATGGCCGGTAGCCACCCAGCGGTCGCGTGCCGCCACCCGTTGTCTTCGCCGATCGCCAGGGGCACGAACCCAGCCACGTCCGCGGCCCCCACCATCCCGTGCGACTCGTAGGTGACGCCGGCGCCGTCGGTGACCCGGCACCGCACGCCATAGGCCATCCCGCCACCGTCGCCTGGATCAGCTCCGAACGTGAACGTTGCCGTGGCGCCGAGCGGAGAGCCCGCCCGCGTGATGTTCGGCGCCGTCACAGTGGACCCGGACGTGCCCGCGATTGCCCACTGAATCGAGTTGGCGCCGACGACCGACGAGAGCGCGAGCGTGACCGTTGAGCCGTAGGCGGCGATGACCGGGATCCCCGTCGTCTGCGGGACAGCGGAACCGTTGATGGTGAAAGCTGCGCTGGTCATCGTTCCCTCAGGCGGCGGTGGTCGTGAACTTGCGGACCGTGCCCGTTGACGTCTTCAGGCACAGGCACGACTGCGTGGACGAGAAGTAGACGGCGACCCCCGCGGCTGGCGTTGCGATCTGCGCGTCGGCCCTCGGCGTGAATCGCAGCGCTTCCGCTGGCTCGCTCACGGCCGAATCGAGCGCCGTCAGGCGCATCGTGTACGTGGTGCCGCCGCTAACCTGGCACGTGATGGTGTACGTGCCGCCGATGTCTGGCGTGAACGCTGGCGTCGTCGCCGTCGTCTCCGTCAACTTCGCTCGCGCCGAACTCGACCCCGACGGCAGCCCGAGCGCCCAGACGTAGGAGGAGCCGGCCGGCGTCACCCCGAGCGTCACGCGCTCGTTGCGCAGGTACCCGGTGACGATGACATCGGCGGACGTGGCGCCGCTGGTCATCGTCTTGCTGGAGCTATTCGCGAGAATTCCGGCCATGTAGCGGTCTCACTTGCGGGCGGGCGCCCGGTGGCTAGATTCCCCTGAGGAGGATCAGGGATGAGGATCGTGGCGGAGGCAGTGATGTGCGCGTGTCTCACGGTGGCCTGCGGTGGTACCGTGGAGCGCATTCCGGGCGGTGAAGCCGGCGCAGGAGGAGCCGGAATCCACGAGGAGGCAGGAACGGCTGGAGCTCTAGCCGTGGACACCAACGGTGGCTGGGTGGACGCCGGTGGCTGCGCCCGGTGGGTGGCCGTCTACGGCCCATGGCCGCGCCCAGTCGAATGCCCGCGCGGGCGCATCGAGTGCGACGGATCCGACTCCGTGCTGTGCGAGGTCGAAGGCGCCTCCGACTGCTACAGCGCCGACCCCGCGTGCGTCTGGGGGACGTGGGCAGGCTCGACCGTGTGCCTGCCGGTCTGCCCTAGATCCTGAACAGCGGCGACGCCCGCAGCTTGCCGTCTGTCGTGTCGTTGGTGAGCGCCAAGGCGATCTCGTCGTTCGCCCAGAGGTCGTTCACGGTAACGGTGGGGCTCTCGTAGACAGCGCGCCTGAACGTGGACCCGTCGGTGCTGACGGTGAGGCCGGCGGCTGACAGTGAGATCACCAGGTTCTTTGTCGAGGCCAGCTTCTGCGGGTGGGTGATGCCACCGCCCAGCGTCGCCGCCGCCCACGACTGCCCGTCCAGGCTGGTTGCCAGGTTGGCCGAAGCATCGGTCGCCACCCAGAGGCCGAGACCGGCGCTGTAGGTTAGGCTCGACCATGTTGCCGTTGCGGGCATCGTGACTTCGTCGAACGCGGTCCCGGTCGTCGAGCGCCACGCCTTGTTGCCGCTGCCGGCGAGGAGGACGACCACCGTGCCGGCGCTGTCCGTGGCGATGGCCGATGGCGTCGTCGCGCTCGGCGACGTGCGCGGCGTCCACGTCACTCCGGTCGGGCTCGTTTCGATCTTCCCCGTGGTACCGGTGCCGTTGATTCCCAGGATGAACAAGCTGTGGTACGGGTCCCAGACGCCGCAGGCGGGGCCGACGGCGGCTTCCGCGTTGTTCATGCTGCGAGTCGTGAAGGCTCCCGTGGTCGCGTCCAGGGTGGCGACCTTCTGGGCGCTTGCGTTGACGGTCGCTCCGCCCACCACGGTTATGGTCGGCGACGGGACGACGACGCCATAAGTGGTGGTGGTCCAACCGCCAGCCGGTGCCGTGATCGTCTTGGCCGCATAGAAGGCGCCGGCGGGAGTGTACGACCGCACGTTGACCGTAGTGGCCCCCGTGTGCTGCATGAGGACCAGCGCCTCCATCGTCGCACGGCTGAACGCCACCGACTTGCCGAGCAAGCTGGTGATCGTGGTCGCGACGGGCCACTGATACGCCTGGTTCCACTCAAGCGCGTAGTCGATTCCCCGCAGACCGACCAGGATCTGGTTCATCTGCGTGGACGTCAGCCGCCCCTTGAACGGGTAGGTTGCACCACTGAGCGGATCGGTGAAGAAGCGCGGAGTCGTCATGCTCTCGTCAATCCTGCTCGGTGGGCCAGCAGCGTGGCGCCGGCATTGTCGGTGGTCGGGGCGGTCGGGTTGTCGCTGGCGAGCACGCCCATCACCGTCGAATAGACGGCGTAGAGCGGCGCGAGCGCGTTCAGCGTGTTGGTCGCGTCCGACGAGCCGTGCACCGAATCCACACGGTGCGCCTCGTAGGATCGCCAGAGAGAGGCCAGGGCGAGGGACGCGGAGAGTGTGTCCCCCACCCCAGTGAACTGTGGCAGGTTGTCCCAGTCGGCGGCCGAGTGGTAGAGGGCCGTTCCGACTCCGGTTCCTGTGTCGTTGGTGTAGTGGCGACGCATCCGCGACGCGATGAACGTCACGGTCTCTCGCAGTGCGTCCGGAGTTGACGCGCCGCTATAGCTCGCGGGGATCGCGTTGCTGATGTCGGCGACCGTGTGCGTCGCGGGTGAGCCCGTCACCTTCGCAATGTGGGCATTCCACTTCGCGATCAGGTCGTTCAGGGCCGTTGCCAGCGATGGGGCAGCTGTCGCGCACGCGACGTTGTCGAGGGCGGTCAGCGTCGCCACGACTGCCCCCGAGGCGGCCGCCGTCTTCATCCGTTCCGTCTGCCCGTCGATGCGCGGCGACACCTCACCATGCGTCGGGATCGTGGTCGGTCGAATCGTCGAGCCCCACACGTAGAGCGTGAGGGTTCCGGTATCGCGGCCGACGGTGATCGGCGCCGTCATGCGCTGGCCCACGTTGACGTTGACCGTTGTGCTGGCGACGTAGGTTTCGGTCGCGGCCCCGAGTGGATCCCCGGAGTACCCGCCGCCGTAGTAGACACCGCCCTTCGTGTACTCACGCGCAGCGAAGACGTAGGTGCCCGGGACGTCAAACGTGAACTTGTGCTTTTGCCCGCTCTCCTCGGTCCATAGCTGCAGCTCCGATCGGTTCTCGGCGCGGACCCGGCGCGAGTATTCAGATGCCTCCGGCGCCGATGTCAGCACCATCCGCACGAAGTTCCCGACGCTGCACGCGGCCGTGACCTCGCACGTCTTGCCGGGCAGCACGTAGGTAGGCTCTGTGGTGACGGTGACGGTCATGGGGTACCCAGGCAGCCCTCGTCTAGCAAGTCATCGTCGAGCGTGAAGCCATCGTCAGCGCCGACGCACCAATCGAACGTCGCCGTCGCCGGCAGCATCAGATCCAGCAGCTCCGTCAGATCGGCTAGCTTCTCCTGCCACTCAAGCGCCGACACGGACGCGGGGCGCACAAGTTCGACGACGATGTGCGAGCGATCCGAGTACCAGGCGCCGCCGCCCATGTCGCGCGATGGCGCGCCGGGGTTCACGGTCGGCCAGAACGTTCCCAGGTTGTCGTCCGCGATCGTGGCCCCGTCATAGTTGCGCCACGTACGCGCGTAGAGCGGACCCATGAGTCCGGCGACCGCGTCGTCCACCGTCAGGCGCGTGGGTCCCAGCGCGGCCCGAAGCTTCGCCGCGTTGCGCTGCCGCAGCTTCTCGTTGGTGTCGCCGTCTCGCCGTCGCACCCCAAGCACCTGCCGCCATTCCTCGGCCTTCTCGACCGCGAGCGCCGGGTTGCCGTTGCAGGACAGCCGCTCAGCCCGCCGCCACGATGCCGCGTGAGCTCGGGCAAGCGCCAGGTTCTCCACGTGCACGAGCGTCCCGCGCTCCCGCGAGTACGCCGACCCGCGAGCGTCGCGAAGCATCTGGATCAGGCTCCAGGCGTAGGGAGTGCGCTCCGTCTCGGAATCGGTCTTGTCGGTCGCGCCGTCGTAGTCGCCGATGGCGACCGTGTCGAGATAGGACCCCCAGACGGTGACGCGGATCTCCCCGCCGTCGGCAAGAATCGACGTCGTAACGATCTGACGCCCACCGGAGGAGCCGAGCGTCGCCGTCGCCATCAGCCCGACGTCGCCGACCTGTTGGCCATTGGCCGGCGCGGCTTCGACGTGGTCGATCTTGATGGATCGCCGTACCCCGAGCACGTCCGTCCACTCTGAAGGGAACGTCAGCTGCGCGGCGTAGGATCCGGACACCGCCACGGCAGGCCCGTCCGCGATCGCCCCCCCGTTCGCTCCCCGGTACTGGGTCAGGGTCCGCGTTGACCCGGACCGGCGCACGACAGCGTGCGCAAACGGCAGCGTCCTGGCGGCCGCCACGAGGTCGCGGCACGCTGCCGCATGGTCGGTGGCCCCCCAGGACGTCTCGTCGTCTACGCCCCCGAGGCGCAGCGGCAACGGGCAGAATCCTCCGAGGCCAGACATCAGGCGATCCAGACCGAGTGCGTGCCGGTCCCAGTCCCGGTCGTCACGACCACGTTGACACCCGAGGCGTAGGCCGCGTCAGCTGCCAGGTAGCTGGTGCACGAGCCGCCAGCGAACGCTGGCGCGAACGTGCCGGCCACGCCGTACTCGTCCGTGTAGGAGCCACCAATCGCGATCTGGTAGCTCTTGCCGGTCAGGTGCGTGATCGTCGGGAATCCAGCCGGCGGCGACGTGCCCGCGTAGGCCGTCGAGATCGATCCTGTCATCAGCCGGCACGCGGTGACACTGATCGAGCTCCCGGCCGCGTTAGCAGTGAACGTCACGTTGCAGAACGGAGCCATGCGCGCGACCGCTGCCAGGTCGGCGCCCATGCGCTGGATCGCGTTCGCGCCAACGTCCGTTCTCGGGTTGACGATCGGCTCGTCCTGGTAGTTGCGCTTGTTGAGGTGTCCGCCGTAGGTCGTGTAGTCGGACGACCGCACCCACGCGGGAGCACCATTCGGGATCGTGGTCATCGTCACACCAGCGGGTAGATGGCGAACCGGTAGGGGTTCAGGACGTTGGGCGCCGCCGCGATCGATGCCGCCACAGTGGCAGCGGTCAGGCTGCGATAGCTGTACGCGACGTCTCGGATCTCCGGGTGCACGTTGGCGAGCGCCTTGGTCTGGCTCGCGTTCAGCTCCGGCGAATCCTCACTCGTCACGAGCGGGTGCCGCAGCGCCCGCGGGAGTCGCGCGGCGTCCGCCGTGTTCTCTCCCGGGCCGATCGACTCCATGACCGTGCGCCACGTCGCGCCGTAGGCCGCGAGGTTGGCCGCCGCCGGGCAGATGTAGTCGCCGACCGCGACGATCGAGCCGTCCGAGTCCGATAGCGGGGCGTCGAGCGTAAGTACCCATGCGCTCGCTGAGCCCGAGTAGTTGACAACCGTGCGCACCTGGAACGCGCGATCCACCGTGGACCACCGCGCGATCTTCGTCTGGCCGATGACGGGTGCCGTCGTCGTCAGCGCTCCGACGGTGATCACGGTCTGGCTCGTCACCGACGTGACGGCAACGCGGGTGTCTCCATTCAGCGATGGCCACGGCGCCGCGTCGAGCCACCCGTTTCCGTCCCCGCCGGTCAGTACCGACTCGGGGATCTCGACCAGGATGGCTACCGACACGTTCTCGTCGGCGGCCGACTGCACGACCACGTTCTGCGCGTCCGCCACCTTCGCCTGGATGGCGGTGCGCACGATCTCGGCAACGACGTCCGACGGCGAGCGGGTGAACACGCGGCGCGCCGGATCGAACTTGCGCGTAATGACCACCTTCGCGCTCGACGGGCCTCCGAGTGCCGGGAAGACGTAGGCGTCCTGCACGGCCGGCGATGCCTCGATGGAGATCTGTCGGAGCTGCCCCCAGTTGCCGCCGCCGGGGGCCGTCGCGGTGCGGTTGAGGATCCGATCGCGCTTCCGCTGCTCGTCCTCCGTCGCGCTGCCGCCTTCGAGCGGCGCCGTGGCGCTGACGGTGGCTTGCGTCTTCACGTTCGCGGGCGGCGCGATGAACTGGAGCACGTCGCCCGGGTCTCGGTTGCCGGCGTCCCCAGCGTCCAAGCACGTGACATCGATCTCGTCGTAGTTGGCTACCATAGCCGTGGCGTCAACGGCGTACCGCTGCCCGGTTGCGTGCGTGAGCTGGGCTCCGGCAGTGATGCTGGCCGATCCCGTCGTCTCGACGATGATCTTGCCCTTCGCCATCGTCGCCGGGATGACGGGCAGACCGAACGCCTGCCGCCATTCGTCCAGCTTCGGCTCCGTGGCGTCGAGCGGCGTCACATCCTGCGCGGCCAGCGCGATGTTCTGAAGGCCGATTGAGTGCAGGTTCGCCTCGGCGGTCGCGAGCGCGTACCAGTCGGAACCGGGCTCGATGGGCGGAGACGAGACACCAGCATCGACGGCGCCGAGCTCGAGATCCTCGAGCATCTGATCGCGCATCATCTCGATGTCGGGGAGTTGAAGGTCAGCCAAGCGTCACGCCCTCCACGAAGGTCTGGTCGGTGGTCAGGTCCCGGAACAGCATCGTCGCCCGAGCCCGCCCGCCGCTTCCGCGCTCAACCGTCACCGACTCGATGGCCACGAGCTTCTCGACGTCCACGAGCTGCCACATGGCCTTGCGGACCGCCGCCTCGACCTGAGCCTCGAAGTTCCGGCCCATCTTCGGGGGCCGCGAGATCCCCCAGTCGCGCTGCACGTTCGAGCTCTCGATCATCGTGCAGAGCGCCAGGACTACGCGCTGCCGAACCGGGGACGTGCGGGCGAATGCGCCGGTGGCGTCGATCGCGTAGTCCTTCGTGTCCACTCCGATCGCGCGCACGTAGCGCGTCGGGGTTGCCGGAGCGGTTGCCGTGGTCGGCGACGAGAATCCGACGGGGAATCCGCCGACGGGTGAGGTTCCGAATCCCATGGCTCAGAAGGGGCAGTCGATGGTGGGGATGGGCAGCGCGGGCGGGATGGGCGGGAACTTCGGCAACGGGATCGGAGGCATCGGGATCGCGAGTCGCGGGAGGCTCGGAAGGTCCACGTCCAGTGAGATGCTCGGCAGCTCCGGAGGGATTGGGGGAAGCTTCGGGAATGGCAGCGGCGGGATCGGGATCGCCAACCTCGGCAACGACGGAAGATCCACGTCGAGCGAAGGGATCTGGAACGAAGGTGGAATGGGCGGCAGCTTTGGGAACGGCAGGGGAAACGACGGCAGCGCGAGCCGCAGTCCGCAGACGTTCACAGGCCACCCATCGCGTTGGGGATCGCTGTGATGGGCTGACCGGCGAGCGCGCCGAGCGCCGTCCACGTGGCGGCCGGAGCAACTGCCATCGACATCATCGGGACCGCCATGGCGCCGCCGGTTGTCGTCGCTCCCTGAATCGCGATCCCGTTGTCGGGGTGCACGGTGATCCGACACGCGCCGGCCTCGATCACGATCCCGCCCTTCTCGGAGAGCTCGAGCAGCAGCCCCCAGCCGAGGATCTGGAACTTCTTGTTCTTGCCGTCCAGGACGACCATCGCGGCCTCGCCGTCCGAGCTCTTGGTGGCGAGGATGACTTGGCGCTTCTTCTCGGTGCAGATGACTTGCGCGGCCTTGTTCGGCCCTGTGCTGTGCAGGACCGTGTCGCCGGGCTCGCGCTTGCCGAACAGGCTGAACGTCCTGGTGTCCCACGCGGACACGATGACGCCCGGCAGCCCGCCGACGCCCTCGATGGCGATCCCCTCGGCGTGCCCGTCTTCCGTCGGCGGATACGGCAGCGCCGACAGGCCCAGGCACTGGATGAGCGGCAGGTCGCCGAACGGCTCTTGGTCGGCGTCAGACGGGCCCACGACGTTGAAGCACGACGCCATGGGGGCGTTGGTCTTCACCGCCAGGAATCCGTTGTTGAGCCGCACCAGCTGCGCAGACATGGCACCTCAGAGGATGAACGAGCCGGGACGCCACAGAGTCAGCTTCGACTCGGCGCCGGCGCCGCGCGAGTAGGTGAACGTCCGCGACGCCACCCACAACGCTTCATCGATCCCGCAAACGTCGTCCTTGACCTGCGCCATCGTGTCGGTTGCGAACACGTACCCGGAATCCGGATCCCTGTGCCCGCGCACCGTCACCTCATAGGACAACGTGGCGCGCAGCCGCTCCGACACCGCGCGCGCGATCGAGCGCTCGACCTGCTCGGGCTTCCGCGCTTCGTCGTCCTTGACGTAGAGCAGTCGGTAGAGCTTCTTCGCGTCCGCGCTGCCGGGCGCCTCCGGCTTGATCCGCTTGGTCAAGATGCGCGAACCGATGAGCCGCAGCAGAGCCGGCGGCATCCCTTGCGTGATGTCGCGCACGCTGCCCGCTGCCTTCGCTGCATCGCCAGCCGTCGTCACCTTTCCAGAGACGAGTCCGACAGTCGGGAACGAGCTGTAGTCCTCGTCCGCAGACGCGCTCTTGATGTTGTTCCGTCGCGCCGGCCGCGGATCGCTTGCCCGCGAGAACGTGGCGATCGGCTTGCTGTCGTAGTTGGGCGCCGCCAGGATGACGGAGCTTCTGTCTGGCCCAGGCTGGATTGTGCAGCCCTGCCGCGCCGCCAGTCGGTTGAGCCAGTCGAAGATGCCCATTCCTGGCTCGGGCTTCAGGTTGCCGGGAACGAGAGACGGAAACCCCTGATCCTTGCCTGCCTTCAGTGGGGCTCCGCTCTTGATACTGCGGGTCTGCGCGTCCGCCTCGCCAAACACGGTCGAGATCCCGCACGGGCTCGCTACGAAGTTGACGACCTGCGCCAACGTCATGTCTTCGGTCACACGGACCGACGGATCGACGTTGCACTCGACGATGTCCGCCAGGTGATCGCGCCCAGCGATCTTCACCTCGCGCCCGTTGCCGCCTCGGGAGACGCGCTCGACGCGCCCGTACAGCTGCCGGTTGCCGTGGATGAGCAGCGAGACGGGGGCCAGCGCCAGGTTCGCCAGGCGCGCCGGATCGTCGTCGTAGAGCGTCACCGACCAGGCATCGGTGGACGTCAGGAACGCCGACTCCAGCGAGTATTCGACGATGACCCGAGGGCGCTGCGACGCCGGCAGGTCTTCCCACTCGATCGTGAGCGGGCACTCGGTCTGCGTCGTCATTTCCCGCCACCGAACACGCTGACGATAGTTCCTGGCGGCACGATCGGAGAAGCGGCCAGCGTCGGGTTCATGGCCATCAGCTCCTTGGCGGTCATGCCGAACTCGAAGGCCACCGAGAGCACGGACTTGGCGTTCTGAATCGACACCTGCACGACGTCGGAGGCCGCTGCGTTCAGATCCTTCGAGGTGCGGATCGCGGCCGCCCTGATGCGCCGAGCCTCACGGTGCGCGCCGAATGCGTCGGGGTCGCGCGTCTGCTTGATGAGCGTTCTGCAGAATCGCTCCGTCTTCTCGACCTGGTAGGTGAAGCGCTTGAGGCTCGCCTGCACCTTCTCGATCTGTCGCGACACCTGCCCGGTGACGTTGACGACCAGATCCAGCGCGTCGATGCGCGGTGGCTTCGACGGCAGGTCGTACTTGCGGGCGACGAGCGTGATTCCCTTCTCAAGCGCTGCCGCGTCGCTCGCCAGACCCGAGACGGTATCGACGCCGCCCCGGCGCTTGACGTCCTTGTCGAGCTCGGGCGCCCACAAGAACGAGACCTGGCATTCTACGCCGCTGCGACTCGTCGCCTCCAGATCGGAGGAGAAGTCCACCGGGATGACGGTCCAGATCCCGAAGACCGGATCCGTCAGCTCGCCCGGCGTGCGGTCGTACATGTCTCGCGCGAGCGTCGGCACCTTCGCGAACAGGTTGGAGTAGGGGCCGCGAGCGATCCCCTGATCCATCGGCAGCACGTAGGAGAACGTCGGGTTCTGCGGCCCGAGCGGCTCCACCAGCGTCAGCCCGCCGTAGCTGACCCGGTGCTCTGCGTTCTCGTGCCGGAACGAGTGCCGCGACGACTTGATCGGGTACTCCTTCCCTCGCCACTTGAACTCGGGGAGTTTCGAGAGTGCGTCGCGGTCGGCCATGTGCGGAACGTCCGTTCACGTTGCGCGGTGGCGACGTGCTCGTAGACTGCGCGGCATGAAGGCGCGCGAGATCGTGGCGTGGGTTGGATTCGCACTGGCGCTGGCGGCTGCCGGGCTATGTGCGCGCGCGTCGTTGGTACGGATGGATCGCGTCATCCGGCTGGAACACGATCTCCATATGCAGCGCCTGCTCTGCTCGGGGCTCTCCGACGAGGAGCAGGAGATCGTCAAGAACCTGCGGGCAGCGAAGGCGGCTCAGGAAGCGCTAGACAACGCCGACCGCTGGCGAGCGCCGCCGACGCCGTGACTACTTCACGGCCGGCGCCGGGCTGGGCGCGTTTCCTCGGTTTAGGCCGCCGGCGGCCTTGTTGATGGCCGCGCCGCCTTCTTTGAGTTCCCGCGCCGCCATCCCGAGCTCCGCCATCAGGGCCGCGATGTCCTTGTCGTAGGCCCCTTGGCTGGCACGTTCTACCTCGCGCTCGTGCGTGGCGCGCCCCTCGAGCCCGCCGCCTGAAGTGACGCCCATCCAGTCGGTGAGGCCGCCCATCAGCAGGTCACCGGGACCAGCTGCGCCGCTCGGGGCAGCGTAGCCACCCATGCCGGTTCCGCCGCCTGCCACCGGGGGCTTCGCTCGCGCTGCGGCCTCTGTCTTGAGCGCCTGCAGCCGTGTGAGTTCTGCCTGGGCCTTGGTGCGCATCTCCGGAGAGAGTGTCGTCCCCGTGTCTGCTCCTGGGGCCCAGTTGAGGAACGCCATCGGGTCCGTCGCGCGGTTCTCCGCCGCCGCACGGCTGATGATGTTCGACGTCTCGGCGGTCCGCTCGACGGCCTTGTCCACGGCCGCATCATTCGCGTCTGCCAGCGTCTTCACAGTCAGATAGGCGAGCGCCGCCGTGATCGTGAGCGCCCCGAGCTTCATGCCTGCGGCGCCTCCGAGCGCTGTCTCGATCGACTTCTGTACGGAGGCCCCGATCGCTGCGCCGGCGATGTCGGCCGACACCTTCGCGGCCACCAGCGCGGCGACGCCCTCGAACGGGTTGGCGACCGCCCACTTGGCGATGCCCGCCGCCGCCTTTCCGATCTCCACGATCTGCGGCGTGGCGTTCTTCAGTGCCTTGATGAGGTCGGTAACGATCGGAAGGAACTGCGAGCCGAGCTCGGCATTCAGCGCCTTCAGCGTCTCCTTGAACTGGATGTCGGCGTCCTGCATTCGCGAATCGACGCGCGCCTTGACGCCTTCGTCGCTCAGCGTCGCCTTGCGCAGCCTCTCGAACTCAGCCGCTACCGCGGCCTTGCCGGTGCCCTTCTTTCGCTTCTCGGCCTCGTTGTAGAGCGGGCTGAATCCCTGCACGGCGCGCAGCGATCGCTCGTTGAAGATGCCGCCGATCTTGCCCAGGTCGCCGTGCGTCGCCGCCAGCACGTCCTGGATGATCGATTCTTGGTCGCGCAGCTGCGTGTGGCTCTTGTCGGTGAAGACCTCCACGCCCATGGCGCGCAGATCCTTCTGCTTCGTCATCACGTCGGAGCCGAATCGCTCCACCGCCGTGACGGCCTCGGCTGCCGACGACGATCCGCCGCGCTGTCGCGATGCCTGCGCCATCGCCACCGCGGTCTGCATGACGCGCTCGGGACCGCCCTCGAACTTGCTGGCCTGCGCCGCAAGCCCCGCCATCTCGGATGCAAGGTCTTTGATCTCGACCGCGCCGACGGCCCCCATTCCGGCCGTGGACCGGATGACGTTCTTCAGTGCCTCGAGCCGCTTCGTCGAGTCGGGGATCGAGTCCTGTAGCGGAATGAAGGCGTTGGCCGCCGCCGCCGCCAGGTCTTCGAGGTTGGTCCCGGTCGCCAGCGCCGTCTGCCCGAGCTCTCCCAGGATAGCCTGCCCGGTCGCGAGATCGCCGGTGAGGTCCGTCCAGGCGCCGAGCCCTTCCAGCGCCTCCATGCCGGTGAAGCCCTGGATGCCCTGGGCCTGCGCGAGGATCTCGCCCTTGCGCCCCGGCGTTCCCGCCTGGTTGGCGAGCTGCGAGGCCCGGACGCTCTCCTGGCTCTGGGCGTACAGGGCGGACCCAAGGAGCGCCGTTCCGCCGATGGCGGCCGCTCCCATGGCGGCGCGCCCGATGCTGACGACGGAGCCGAGAGCCGAGCTGCCGACCGCCGACGCGAATCTCTCCTTCTTGGCGAGCCGGTCAGCATTCGCAGCCCGAGCGTTCGCCAGGTTCTTACGCTCCAGCGCCTCGGCCGCTCGCCACTTCCGGCGCTGGTCGTCCGCCGCCAGGATCCTGTCCGACTCCTCCTTGCGCTGCTTCTTCCGCTTCTCGGCCGCCTCGTCCAGCCGCCTCATGCGCGCCTGGTGACGCTCCGCCGCGCGCGCTGCCTTCAACCGCAGAGCCTCGCGATCCTTCTCCGTCTTCAGCGCCGCGTCCCGCTCGAGCTTGGCGATGCGGGCCGCCGACCGCTCGCGGATCTTCTCGATGCGCGCAGCCGACGCCGCACGGAGCTTGTCCTCGTCCACCACCGCAGCCCGGCGGGCCGCCGTTGGTACGCCATCGACGCGCCCGCCACTTCGCGCTGCCGCCGACCCTTGCTGAGCGATTCTTCGGTTCGCCTCGCGAGCGCGCTTCTCGATGTGCGCGAACGCCGCGTCGACGTTCTTTAGGCCGACGACGCTGATGTCGTACTCGAGAATCGCACCCATGGCTCAGCTCAGATCCGGGATTGCTTGCGCAGCGCCTTCGCGGCCTCCATGGCTGCTTCCTTGGTGATCACTTCGCGCGCTGGCGCGTCGTCATCGGGGGTATGGGTGCTCTCGGCAGCAGGCTTCGAATAGGAGGCGGTGCCAGCCTGCCAGCTCGTGCGGAGCGATTCCAAGGACGTCTGCCAGCTCTCTGGCGGGGAATTCAGGATGCGCAAAACAGCGGAGACGCGATCCGTCAGGGACAAGAGAAGAGCGTCTCGCTGATGCGATTGCAAGAGCGGCAGTACGAAAGGGCGAGAGCCTTCCTGCAGCCTCCCGACCCATTCGTTCACGGCCGCAGGTTCGGAGAACACCACGTCGGTGGGCCCGAACTGCATCTGGGTCAGCAGGTACGCGCCAAAGAGCGCCCCGACCTCATCGCCCGTCAGTTCGCCGACATCGTCTGCGTTGCGGAACATGCGGTGGTAGCGCGGCTTCCCCGTCTCGTCGGATCCGTAGACGAGCCGGTCCTCGTGCACGGCCTCGGCGATGAGCTCTTTTGAGACGCGGTCGCCGATTGTCTCTGCGTCGAGCTCCTTGGCTACGTCAGCGCCTTCCTTCGCCACGCGCTCGACGAGCCACTTGCGCGCCCGGAGCTTGCACGCCTCGAGCTTCTTCTCCGGAAGGACGAACACCCGCACGTTGAACACGGGCTCCCCGTGCTCGTCGGTGCGCGGGAACGCGAACACGTCGCTAGGCGCTGGGCGCTCCAGCAGCTTCAAGAACAGTTCCGACGCCGGAACTTCGACTGGTGGTTGGTACTGTGCCATTCCCCTGTGCACGACACAGGCCCGGCAGACACGCGCGCACGCGCACGTATCCCCGGGCCTGAAGTTCGCGCTCCTCCTCTCCTCAGGCCGCGATGGTATGTGGAGCTCGATCGGCTACTCGATGTTCGCCGCCGGCCCCTGCCACGTGAACGAGTTTTCGACCGCCTGGTTAACGGAACCAGACACGCCGGCGTCCATGAGCTTGCCGGTGCTGGCGAAGTCGACGCGGCCGACGCCGATCTGAATCGACACGTAGTCGCCACTGTTGGCCAGCTTCCAGTTGTCGAACTCCAGACCGGAGATCGGAACCGCCAGGTTGACCTTGATGGTGACGGACTTGGCGCCTTCCGCGAATCCCGCGAGGCCCTGCGTCGTGGTGAAGATCGCGGTGCGGCCGGAGTCGAGAGTCATCTCCACGGAGGTGACGTTCTCGATGGCGGTGCCGTTGATGAAGACCGGAAGCCGAACCAGGAAGTCGGTGAGTGCGCCGAATGCGGGCATCGTCGTGTCCTTTCAGTCGGCGGTCAGCCCGAGCTGACTTCCTTGCCGAGAACGACCAGCTGGTGGTGATGGTCGATGGTGTGGAGGTTGACCTGCGCCTCGCAGCGCCCCGCGTTGACGGTGCTCTTCTGGCAGCGCAGCGCCGCAACGCTCGCGTCCACGTTCTGCAGCATCTCCTCGTCCTCGAGCTGTCGGAGCAACTGCTTGAGCATGGTCGCCACGTTCGACGGCCGCGTGAGGCCCGCCGACGGCTTCTGGTTCGGGTCCACGAGCCCGTCCGCAGTGCGCTTGTCTTCCGCGAACTTCTTGCCCTGGAAGTTCAGCGCCCAGGTCTGGAGCGCCAGATCCATGTAGTAGTCGGGGACCGAAACCCGATGCGTCTCGGTGGCGCGGAAGTCGTTGACGGTGCCGGCCGCGTTCTTCGACTGCGTGTTGACCGACATCACCAGGTAGGCGCCAGAGTCCGTCGAGGCGATGGGCGCGATCCCTTCGTTGATGGCGGTGCTCTGCTCGTCCGGAGTCGGCCAGTCGGCGACGTCGTATTGCTTGTTGAGGTGCAACGCGGTGCCGGCCATGTTCGCGGCCGCGTCCGTGTTCTCCGTCTGCGCCCGCAGACCCATCAGCTCGCCGACGAGCTCCGCCGGGTCGTTGTCGCTGTCCTCGTGCCAGGCGTACTGGATGCGAGCGTTGTTGAGCCCGTTGGCGATCGTCGTGGTCGCCGCCAGGGTGCCGCGTCCGCCCACGATGCCGACCGAGCGGAGCCCGGGGTTCGGGAGGCTCTTGTTGACCACGTGGGTCTTCAGCAGCCCTGCCAGCGTCGCGTCCGAGGCAGGAACGCCCATGTAGTAGCGGCGCACCGACGTCAGCGCAGCGAGCGCCGTGGTGAGCGGGGACGAGTCATCGCCGACGCCGCCGGTCAGATCGCCGCCCGCGCCGACCGTGACACCTGCGCCGCTCGTCACATCCGTGCGCACGCGGATTGCCGTGTTCTGCGTGGTGCCGGGGATGCGCGCCGTCAGCGTGATGCCGGTGCCGGTGATGGCGTGGTAGGCCGCCGCCGTGACGGGGAGCCACGTCTTGCCGTTGATGGCCGACTCGAGGCCGTGGGCCACGCTGGACGCGGTGTCCGATGTGCTGAACCCGTAGGAGCAGATCGAGTCGCAGACCTGCGCGTCTGCCTGCCCGCGCTTTGTCGGGACGCCCGTGATGGCGAACGACTTGCTGGCCGCAGTGCCGGTGGTCGGAGTGTAGAAGACGCCGTACAGAGCCGGCGCCCCGCCCCACGCCAGGTACTTGCGCGCCAGGCGATGCGACGGCGACCCGGTGCCAGCGAGCAGCGAAGCCGTCCCCTCGTCGGGGAGTGCGTACAGAGTATTGACGGTGGCGGTGCCGGTCGCGAGCTTGGGCCCGACGACGACGGCAGTGCGCGGCCCCAGGGCGGCGTTGGCGGGACCCTGCGCGAACAGGATCTCCGCGTAGCCGCCGGGCGTGCGGAAGTTGTCCGCGATCCCGGTAACTCGGATGGTGCCCATCGGATCAGCTCTCCTTGGCCGCGGCGCGGCTCTTGGACGTGGCCTTGGCGACTCTCCACCCGTCTCGCTCGCCCGCGAACTCGACGGGCTCGAACGACACCCCGCAGGCGACAGCAGTGGGCGCGTCGGCGGCCGCGAGGTCTCCGCGCTGCGCCATCCGGATCAGGCCAGCGGCTTCGCGAGCCGTGCTCTCGACGGTGAGCGGAGACGAGAGGAACGCCCACTCTCCGCGCTTCACCATCGCGCACACTCGGCGCGGCGGCTGCCCATCGACCGTGAGTTCACCGGGCACCGGAACGAGGGCGCCGTTGAGCGGAACGAACGCGAGTTGCATCGTCTCTCCTCCGGGCCGCGCCCGGTTGAATAGGACCGCCACACGCAACGCCGGGACGGAGAACGGGCAGGGGGACGACCCGCGGAGGATCTCCGGCGAAGGGTGGCGGATAGTTGGATCAGTGGAACCGGCGGCTCACGCGAGCCATTCCGATCGTCAATCGTTCCCCAAGCACGCGGTGCGCCGAATGCGTCGCGCGCCATCCGAACTTGTAGGGGCGGGTCCCGGGGTGGCGAACCGATTTCAGGAACATCACGCGCCCGGTCTTCTTCCAGAAGAACACCAGCGCCGGCGCGCGCCGCGCTTTGATTCCGTGCGCCCGCGTCCCCGCTTCGATGAACCCCGCGTAGGGCTTCGTCCACGAGAGCCGGAGCAGTGCCCCGCCGCGGCTGCGAACGATTCGAGATCGGGTGTTGTCCTTCAGCGAGCTGGCGGACCGGCGCTTGAACGTCGAGTGGTTCTTGACGTGCTCCTCGGCGTGCGCACCCGCGATCCGGAGCGCTTCCTGCTCGGCTGCCTTGTGGTCGGCCAGCGCCCGCTTGTGCGTCGCCTGGAGCTTCGGGATGTTGAACACATCATACCCCGGGGAAGTCTCCGCTACCGATCACGAACTCCGGCACCAGCTCCGTCTCGTTGCCGGCTGCCAGTGACAGGTCCAGGCCGTCCATCTCTCCGCCGACGTCCAGATCGCGGGAGACCTCGATCGTCTCCAGCGTGGCGCTTGCGCACCAGAATCGCGCCTCGTCGTCGTCCGCGAAGACGGCGGCGCCGGCGTCGTAACTCAGCGGGCGGATCGCTTGCAGCCAGCCTCGGTTCGCGCCGAACTGCCGGGTGCCGGATTCGTAGGCGGGGTGCGCGCCGTGGATCGCCGTCTGCGCGATCACGCGGCCGACCATCTGCAAGACGGGCGCGAGCTTGAGCGTCAGGTCGGCTTCGTAGTCACCGAGCACCCAAGCGACACCCCACTTCTGCCGGATGATCTCCTTGCAGTAGGTCAGCTGCTCGTACTCGCCGGGACCTTCGCGCCACGCGGTCAGGAGCGGCCATGCGCTGACGCGGATCTGACGCATGAGCGTCGAGCTTGGGCGGACCTTCCAGACGGCGCCGACTGAGTTGGTCGTGTTCGCCAGTCGGTGCCCAGACGGCAGGGTCGCACACACGGATGCCCACGCCTGCCCGGCTGCGCTCCCGAGTTCGGCGCGAATCGCGGCCGCCATCAGGTCGGCGATGACGTTGAGCGCCGGATCGCACGGCTCGAAGGTCGCCGCGGCCGTGATGGCGCTGACGTCCAGCGGGAGCTCGGTGCCACCGACGCGCTGGCATAGCGACTCCGTCACGTCAGCCCCGCACTGGACGCACGGTGATCATGGTGTTTAGCGCGTGGTCGCTGGTGATGGTCACCAGGACGCAACGGTGGTCGTCGCCCGTCTCGGAGTTGGTGATCCGGAACTGGAACGCCTGATTGGCCGCCGCGTTGCTGCCGACGATTGCGTCCCACGCGGTCCCGACCACTGGCGTCACGGGGCCGATGACGTAGTCACCGTTTTGGAGCCCGGTGTCGAGCGCGACCTGGTCGGCCTTGACCTGCCGAACCTTCGGCGGCTGCCCATGCTCCAGCAGCTCCGTCTCGGTGTCGGTCCGCGTCCCCTCGCCCGCGTCCGTACCGCTCCAGGCGCCGACGAGCGCGAACACGCGCCATGGCCGCAATCCAAGCTCCCCGGGGATTCGGCGGTAGCGGTTGGCCAGGTCCCGGTACCGCTGGCGATTCGTCGTCGCGGTCATGGGAGACCATCAGTAGACCGACATGGCGCACGACCCGCCGCCGGCCGACCGCGCGCGCCACCCGTTGGGGACGCCGAGCACGCTGGCAAGTTCGTCGCGCCAGGCCATCAGCTGCGAGCCGAGGATGCCGAACATCGACCGGTTGCGCTGGCCGTAGAACTCGACCTCGTCCACGGCCTTGATGGCACCCTCGCCGTAGGTCTCAGCCATGCGCTCGCG
>JAKAHU010000029.1 GCA_021825385.1 Chloroflexota bacterium
GCGCCTACGCCCGGAGTTCGGCGCGTACTCCGGCGACAGGCTGGATTGGCACGCGCTTGTCAGGCACGAAGCGGGCTTCGACTCCTCGTCCGGCCGGGGCGATGGCGAATCAAACCACCGCATCCTCGTCTCTACTTGCGACCTCGAGGGCACCCGGCGTGATGGCACCGGGCTTGAGAGCCAGCGTCGCCCCGGCCCCGGGACCAGCTCGTGCCCGGGAGCGGTCTCGTCGCCTCGTCGGTATCGATCCCCCGCCGACGCCGCATGGAGCGCGGCCAATGCAAGGGCCTGTTCATGCCCCGGTCTTCGTCCTCGGCGCCCTGCCGCGTCGGGGATGGCGCGTGGGTCGCGTGGCGACCGGGAACGGGCTCTGGAGGCGACCGAGTGCCTGCCACTCGCCGAGCGGCCGCGCATCGGCGCAGGCGGCCACCACGGCCGGGTCGAGCGATCGGGCCGCCTCGATCGCGGTCTCGATGGTGGTGAAGCAGAGGATCCCCTCCCCGATGGCAGCCTGGCGGATCCGGGCGGCGTCGCCCACCACGGGCGGCTCGGGGGACGGCGTGTTGACCACCAGCCGCACATCGCCCGAGGAGATGGCGGCGAGGACATCCGGGCGCCCTCCGTTCTCGGCGTCGAGCCGGCCAACCTCCACCACGGCGTGTCCCAGCGCGCGGATAGCAGCTGCGGTCCCGCGGGTCGCCGCGAACCGGTAGCCCGCGGCCGCCAGCGGGCACGCCAGCTCGGGCAGGCGACGCTTGTCCCGGTCCGCGAGCGAGAGCAGCGCAAGCGCACCGTCCGGGCCCGGGATCGGCGGCCGGAGCGAGGCCGCGAGCAGTGCCTTGGCCATCGCGACCCTGGGATCCCGGTGGATCCCGATCACCTCGCCGGTGGACCGCATCGCCGGTCCCAGCGACGGGTCCACGCCGCGCAGCTTGGCGGTGGAGAAGACCGGGGCCTTCACCGCAGTGTAGAGGCGCCACGGCAGGAGCCCGTCCGGCCAGCCCAGTCCGGAGAGCGTCGCCCCCAGCGCCACGCGGGTGGCGATCTCGACCATGGGCACCCCGGTGACCTTCGAGAGGAACGGGACCGTGCGGCTTGCCCTCGGGTTGACCTCCAGCAGGAAGACGCCGTCGTCCCACACGATGAACTGGGCGTTGAGCAGGCCCCGCGCGCCCAGCGCCGTGGCGACGCGCCCCAGGCTGGCCAGGATCAGGTCGCGATCGCCCTCCCCCAGCCGCGCCGGCGGATACACGCCGATGGAGTCGCCGGAGTGCACGCCCGCGCGCTCGACGTGCTCGATGAGCCCCGGCACCAGCAGCCGCTCGCCGTCGCACACCGCGTCGACGTCGACCTCCAGGCCCTCCAGGTAGGCATCGATGCGGACCGGGCGGTCGGGATCGACCGCCGCCGCTGCCTGCAGCTGGGCCGCCAGCTCGCCTGGCCCGTAGGCGAAGTCGATGGCCAGCCCGCCGATCACGAAGCTGGGACGCGCGATCACCGGGTATCCGACGCGCTTGGCGACCTCCAGCGCCTCCGAGATCGACCCGGCCATCCCGCCCGGCGGCTGAGGGATGCCCAGCCGGTCCACGAGAGCGGCAAACCGGGCGCGCTCCTCGGCGAGGTCGATCGTCTCCAGCTCGGCATCCAGGAGTGGGATCCCGGCCCTTGCCAGCGGCGCGGCGAGGTTGAGCGGCGTCTGGCCCCCGAACTGGAGCAGCGCTCCCGGCAGTCGCCCGTCGGGACCGCGCTCGGCGCGTGCAACCTCGGTGACGCTTTCCATGTCGAGCGGCTCGAAGTACAGGCGCGACGAGGCATCGAAGTCCGTCGAGACGGTCTCCGGGTTGGAGTTCACCATCACCGCCTGCCACCCGTCCGCGCGCAGCGTCTCGGCCGCGCGGACGGCGCAGTAGTCGAACTCGATCCCCTGCCCGATGCGGACCGGGCCCGAGCCGATGACCAGCGCCGCGGGCCGCGCCACCGCCGGGACCTCGGGGGGCGAGCCGGCGGCAGCGTAGGTCGAGTAGAAGTACGGCGTGGCGGCCGCGAACTCGGCCGCACAGGTGTCCACCATGGCGTGGCCGGGTTCGAGCCCCGCCGCCCGACGCTGGCGGGCCACGGTGTCCTGCGGCAGGCCGACGAGCGCGCCGATGTCGCGATCGCCGAACGCGGCGCGCTTGGCCGACACCAGCAGCTCGTCCGGCAGGCGCCCGGTCCGGGCCACCTCGCGCCGGGTCGCGCGCAGCCGGCGCTCCAGCCGCACGAGGCGGCCCACCTCGGCCAGGAACCACGGAGCGATCCCGGTGGCCTCGTGCAGCTCGCGCGCGGACACCTCTCGGCGCAGCAGCGCCAGGATTCGCCAAAGCCGCGAGTCCGACGGCGCCAGGAACCGCCGCAGCGCCACCGGCCGGGCCGCCGCCGCGGCGCCGGCCCGGCTGGCACATACGAGTCCGGCCTCCCCCACGAAGACCTCACCCACCAGGTCCTCGCGGCGCAGACCTTTCGTCCGCGCCCGTGCTCCGCCGGGCCCGGCACCACGAGGCGAGAGGTAGGCCAGCGTGGGGCCCCAGGCCGGGTCCTCCGCCAGGAGCCCGCAACCCGCCTGCTCGAGGCCCCGCAGCGCCTTGTTGAGCGCCGCGCCGAAGGTGCGGTCGATCGCCATGACCTCGCCGGTCGCCTTCATCTGCGACCCGAGCGAGCGGTCGGCGCCGGGGAACTTGTCGAACGGGAAGCGCGGCAGCTTGACCACCACGTAGTCGAGCGCCGGCTCGAAGGCGGCCACCGTCGTGCCGGTCACGGCGTTGGGGATCTCGGCCAACCGACGGCCGACCGCGATCTGCGCCGCGACCCGCGCGATCGGGTAGCCGGTCGCCTTGGAGGCCAGAGCGGACGATCGGCTGACGCGCGGGTTGACCTCGATGACCGCGTGGTCCCGTCCGTCGGGCGAGAGGGCGAACTGGACGTTGCATCCGCCCTCGACACCGAGCGCCCGGATGATCGCCAGGGCCGCCGATCGGAGGCGCTGGTGGACGCGGTCGGGGAGCGTCTGGATCGGCGCCACCACGATCGAGTCGCCCGTGTGCACGCCCAGGGGGTCCACGTTCTCCATCGAGCAGACCGCGATGCAGGTGTCGTCGGCGTCCCGCATCACCTCGTACTCGATTTCCTGCCATCCCACCAGGCAGCGCTCGACCATCACCTGGTGGATGGGGCTCGCCCGCAGCCCCGCACGCACCCCTTCCCGGAACGCGGCCTCGGTCTCGACGATGCCGCCGCCCGTGCCACCCAGCGTGAAGGCGGGACGGATGATGGCCGGCAGTCCGATCCGTTCGAGCGCCCGCGCCGCCGACGCCTCCCACGCGCCCGGCGTGTCCCCCTGCACGATCTCCGACGGCGGGTACGGCTGCCTGAGCCGGTCGAGCAGATCGCGGAACCGCTCGCGGTCCTCGGCCATCTCGATGGCCTCGAGCGGCGTTCCGAGAAGCGCCACCCCGGTGCGCTCCAGCACGCCCTGACGGGCGAGGGCGGTGGCCAGGTTCAGCGCCGTCTGACCGCCCAGCCCGGCGAGGATCCCGTCCGGACGCTCCCGCTCGATGATCCGCTCGACGGTCTCGACCGTCAGCGGTTCCAAGTAGGTCACGTCCGCCACGCCGGGGTCGGTCATGATGGTGGCCGGGTTGGAGTTGAGCAGAATCGTCCGCACCCCCTCGTCCCGCAGCGCCCGGCAGGCCTGGGTGCCCGCGTAGTCGAACTCGGCCGCCTGGCCGATAACGACCGGGCCGGAGCCCAGGATCAGGACGCTGCGGGGTCGCGGACCGCGGGGAGGCCGCGCAACGGCAGTCCTCCGGAGTTGCGAGCCGCCGTCGCTCACGCTCGCGGCATCCTGACGCGGCCACCGTCACCCTGCCGCACGCGCTCCACGAACCGGTCGAAGACCTCGACGGCATCCAGCGGCCCCGGCGAGCCCTCCGGGTGGTACTGCACCGACTCCACCGGCAGTCGGCGGTGACGCACCCCTCCACCGATCCGTCGTTCAGGTTGCGCTGACTGACGTAGAAGCCGCTGCCCGCCCCGATGCTCTCGCCCACCACCTCGACCTCGTGGTTCTGCGCGGTCACCTGGACGCGTCCGGAGCCGAGATCCCGGACGGGGTGGTTGGCGCCGTGATGCCCGAAACGGAGCCGGCGCGTCTCGCCGCCCGCCGCGAGACCGATGAGCTGGTGCCCGAGGCAGATGCCGAGCAGCGGGCGTCCGTCGGCGAGGGCGGCGCGCGCGAGCGTCAGCGGCCCGGCGAGGCGGGCCGGGTCGCCGGGGCCGGGCGAGAGCACCAGCCCGCCCACCTCCGGGGCCAGCGCCGCTGCCGGTCCCGCCACGTGCGGCAGCACCCGGACCCGCACGCCCCGCCGCCGGAGGCTTCGCACGATCCCCGCCTTCAGCCCGTAGTCGACCACTGCCACCAGCGGCCCCCGGCCCGTCCCCACGTCGTAAGGATCCGCCGCGGAGACCTGCCCTACGAAATCCTGGTCTTCCCAGCGCGGGAGAGCGCGCGCGGCCGCCACCGCCGCCTCCCGATCGACCTGCCCGGGCGCCGTCACCAGCGCCCGCTGCACGCCCGCCCGGCGCAGGTGCCGCGCGAGCGCGCGCGTGTCCACGCCGGCGATGGCCGGAACGCCACTGGCGCGGAGCAGGTGGACGATCTGCCTGGCGCCTCCGGCTGCGCTCGCCGTGGCGTGGGCGACGATCAGGGCGCACAGCCAAGGCCGCTCCGACTGGTCGTCCCGCGGCAGGCGGCCGTGGTTGCCGATGAGCGGATGGGTCATCACGACCACCTGCCCAGCGTACGAGGGATCGGTGCAGATCTCCTGGTAGCCCGTCGCGCTGGTATTGGCGACCAGGTCGCCCCCGGCAGCGACGGGCGCACCGAACGCGATCCCCGGAAAGACCGTGCCATCCTCCAGGGCCACGAGCGCCGGTCCGTGGGAACCCAGCCGCGGGTCGACCACGGCGTCGGCGGGCAGGAGGAGGTGCGACGGGAGAAGAACTGCCGGCCGGAGCGCCGGCGGGTGCGAGGGAGACGTCGCCAGAACGGAGCGACGGCCGGATCGGAGTCCGGCGGGCGGGACGATCTGCATGGCACCCTCCCCGGCCTCACGGGACCGTGCATGCCGGACCTGCCGGCGCGCCCAGCCTCGCAGGACCGGGTCATCGGAACCAGCCACAGCGTACATCGGACAGCGCACACGAGTGGCCGAGGTGCTCGGCCGGCGACGCGCTCACCGTCCGCACAGCCCGGCGGAAGCCCCGCCGGGGAGGGCCGCAGGCACCCTCCTGCCGATCTCCTGCGTCGACTACGAGGCGGCCGGTGAGAGCTGGTGAATGGGAGTGGTCGATCCGAGTGGCCCGTTCACCACGTCGTCCCCAAGACGAGCACCCGGCCCAGACGACGCGATGGCCCAGGGAGCGCCCGCCCTCCCAAGTGCGGCGACGTCTCCTTGGCTCCGTGGACCGACGTCGCTTCGCGTCGCGCGGGGTGGGCCCACCCCAAGGGCGCTCTCAGCGATCGGCTCCACGGCGTGACGCGTCCGAGCGCCTCGCGGGGTCTTCGGACAGCAGTGCGCCTACCAGGCGCGCCCCGCCGTCGCGCACGACGTCGACTGCCGGCACCCCCGTCTCGCCCTCGACCCGCTTCAACAGGTCGGCAGCGGCGTCGGGGCCAAGGTGCGCGGTGTTGACCGCGATGCCCTGCACGCGCGCCGGCCGGACCCAGCCGGTCAGCTCCTCGTAGGCGCGGATGACGCGGGCCAAGTCGGGCACGACAAACCGCTCGTAGTCGGTCAGCGTCTGCCGGGCCGGATCGTGGCAGAGCACCAGATCGGTCGGCGCGGCTCCGTGGAGGAGCGCAAGCGTCACCGAGGAGAAGGCCGGGTGCGCGATCGATCCCTGACCCTCGACGACGACCCAATTGGAATCTTCGGCCGCGCGGAGCACGAGCTCCTCCGCCACCCCGGCCATGAAATCCCCGATGACACGGTCAACCGCGACCCCCCAACCGGCGAGCACGATTCCGGTCTGGCCCGTGGCGACAAACCTCGCCGCCTCCCCGGCCTCCCGGAGCGCCTCGACCAGTCGGAGGCCGGCGGTCATCTTGCCCACGGCCGCGTCGCTGCCAACCGTCAGGACAATCCGTCGATCGACCAGGTCGAGGACGCGTCCCGTGGCAAGGCCGACCTCCTCCGGCGGTCGGCGCACGTCCACCAGGCGTACACCGCGCTGGGCAGCGTGCGAGGCGAGGTCCGGATCATCCGCGAGGAACGCGTGCATGCCCGACACGACGTCGAGCCCGGCGTCGATGGACTCGTGCAGGTAGGAGCGCCAGGCCGGCGGCAGGCGACCACCGGCGGGGGTGACCGCAACGAGCAGCGCAGTTGGCGTGTGGGCGAGCCCTTCCGCGATGGTTGCCACGATCGGGACGCGGGCACTCACCCCTGGCACAACGTCCGCGGCCACACGGCCCGCGAAGCGTGGGTCCAGCACGGCGGCCACGCCATCGGGGCGAAAACGCAGGATCCCGTGCGCCATCTTGCCGTGCAGATCGTCGAGGTAGCCGTCTACTAACACGAGGTAACGGGTGTCTGGCCCGATCCCTAGATGATCACCGATCACCGCCATCCTCCCGCGTGATTGCGTCAGAAATGCGGCGGCGTCACGCACGAGATGGCGCGCAACGGGACATCACCCATGTTCCGCAGCGCGTGCGCGAGGCCGCTCGAGAAGGTGGCAGCGTCGCCGGCTCGCAGCTCGTAGCGCTGGTCTGCGACCTCCAGCTGACCGTGCCCCTCGAGCAGGACGACGCACTCCTCCCCGGGGTGTGCCATCCCGCCCTCGAAGGTGACACCGCCCACGGCCACTTCGTAATACATCACCTCCAACCGGCCCTGCAGGTTGGGCGAGAGCAGCTGGTAGACCACCTGAGACTCGGGCAGCCGCAGCGTCCGGCGGGCATCGGCGCGCACCACGACCTGAGGCATCGGTGACTCTTCGCCCAGGAAACTGAAGACCGGTCGGCCGAGCGCCACCGCCATCCGCCGCAGGCTCTCAATGGACGGGTTGATGGCACCCCGTTCGATCTGACTGACCGCGCTCGGGCTGAGTCCGACCTCGGCCGCCAGCTCGGCGAGCGTGCGTCCGCGCTCGAGACGGGCCTGCCGCAGGGCCTCACCCAGTGCGGGCACGGCTTGTGCGTGGAGGCCAGGCCGCCGCTGGGCGCCGTGGCCGGCGCCTTCTGGGGAACTCTCCTGCGTGCTCACCTGCCCCCTCCTGCAGTGATGCTTCCCTCTTGCACTATCAGTGTACGCTGAACCGCAAGTCAGCCAGACCACCGGACGCGTCTCTCCGGCGTGGTTGAGACGGCCGGTACGGCGGGAGGAGTTGTGCCATGGCCGTGGGCGGTTCGCCATCCAACCAGGTCGGGGGCGAGGCAATCCTCGAGGCGCTCGGCTACAAGCAGGAACTCGCCCGGGCGGTGAGCGTCCTCGGCACGATCGCTCTTGTGGTCTCGGACATCACCCCGACGGCCTCGCTGCTGGTCATCGGGCCGGTGGTGCTGGCAACCGCCGGGAGCGGCGCGGTCTGGGCCTACCTGATCGGCTGCTTCATCGCCGTGAGCGTGGCGCTGTGCATGGGGGAACTCGGCTCCATGTTCCCGGTGGCCGGCGGCTTGTACTCGATCGTGACCCGGGTCCTGGGCAAACCGGTTGGTTTCCTCGCCATGCTCGACTACATCGGACAGGCCATCTTCCTGCCCGCCAGTGTGGCCATCGGGATCGGCGTCTACGTACAGGCGCTCAACCCGGGCATCCCCTCCAACATCGCCGCCGGCGTGGTGATGGTCCTGGTCACGATCGTGGCGCTGCTGCGCATCAACTTCAACGCAGTGCTCACCGCGTTCTTCCTGCTCCTCGAACTGATCGTGGTCTCGGTGCTTGCGCTGGCCGGGTTCACCCACATCCAGCAGCCCATCACAATCCTGACGCACCCGGTGCTGGCCGACGGCTCGGCCGTCGGCGTGGCGCTCATCTTCACCGCGGTCGCCACCGCCATGTTCTCGGTCAACGGGTACGACAGTGCCATCAACTTCTCCGAGGAGACCGAGGGCTCCGCGGCGCACGTCGGGCAGGCGGTTGTGACCGCCGCGCTCATCGGCATCGCCTTCGAGCTGATCCCCTTCATCGGCGTGGTCTTCGGGGCCCCGGACCTCTCGAAGTTCCTGGGCTCCCCGACCCCGCTCACCGACGTGGCCCGTTCGGCCTTCGGCAACACCTTCGTCAACCTCATCACCTACGGCGCGATCCTGGCCATCTTCAATGCCTCGCTTGCCATCACCCTGCAGTTCTCCCGCATCGTCTGGTCGAGCGGCCGCGATCGCGCGTGGCCGGGACCCATCAGCGATGCGCTCGCCACCGTGCACCCGCGCCTGCGTTCGCCCTGGGTAGCCACCCTCTTCGTGGGCGGCATGGCCACCATCCTGTGCCTGCAGTCCACGCTGGTCACGGTCGTCACGTTCACCGCGGTGCTGTTGATCCTCCTCTACGCCCTGATCGCCCTCTCGGCTCTCGTCAGCCGGGTCCGCCAGACCAACCTGCCGCGACCCTGGCGCATGTCGTTCTGGCCGGTGCCGCCGATCATCGCCTTGGTTGGCACGGTCGTGGCCATCACGCAGCAGAAGCCGAGCGACCTGCTCATCGTGGGCGCCATCATCGTGGCCGGGCTCATCTACTACTTCGCCTACCTGAAGCCTCGCGAAGCCACCCACTGGAACATGGACATCAGCGCCGCCGACGAGCTGGCCAGGCTCCATGCGCAGAGCTGAGCGCACCAGAGGGCACGGGACGTGTCGATGAGCGACTTGGAACCGCGCGGCCGAGCGCGGGAGTTTGGGCTCGCCATCGGTCGGCATCCTACGGGGACGCTAAACGCGATCACCGACGTGGCGGGCGTCCGCGTGGGGCACCAGACGGTGGTGCGCGGCATCCCGGGTACCGGCGACCCGGTCATCCGGACCGGCGTCACGGCGATCTGGCCGCACGGGGGGGATCTCTTCCGCGAGCGTGTCTACGGGGCGGTCTCGACGTTCAACGGCTACGGCGAGGTCACCAGCAATATCGTCATCGACGAGTGGGGCCTGATTGGGTCGCCCATCGTCATCACCGACACGACCCACATCGGGCTCGCCTACGACGCGGTCTGCCGCTACATGGCGGCTCGCGACCCGGCCGTCGGCGACCTCGACGTGGTGATCCCGGTCGTGGCCGAGTGCGACGACGGCTTCCTCAACGACAACCGGGCCTTCGGTCTGCGCCGCGAGGACGTCGACGCCGCGCTTGACGTGGCCGCCGAAGGCGCCGTCGCGGAGGGTGCCGTCGGCTCGGCCACCGGCACTCAGCAGTTCGACTTCAAGGGCGGCATCGGCACCTCCTCCCGGGTACTCGAACTCAAGGGCGAACGGTTCACCGTGGGGGTGCTCGTCAACACCAACTACGCCAACCGTCACCAACTCGAGATCAGAGGCGTCCCTGTCGGGCGGCTCATCGAGGACCTGATGCCGTCCCACCACAGCGAGGGGTCCTGCATCGCGGTCGTGGCCACCGACGCGCCGCTGCATCCACGCCAGTTGCGTCGCCTGGCCCGCCGCGTCGACGTCGGCCTGGCGAGGACGGGATCGGTCGGCAACGACGGTTCCGGCGAGATCTTCATCGCGTTTTCCACCGCCAATCGCATTCCTCGTGAGACACCGCGCCTCGGCCATCCGGTCGAGGTGGTTGCCGAGGGGCAGTTCTGGACCCAGGGTTCGCCGATGGACCGGCTCTTCGAGGCGGTGGCCGAGGCCACCGAGGAGGCGGCCCTCAACGCCCTATTCCAGGCCACGACCACCGTCGGCCGCGATGGCAACGTGCTGCACGCCCTGCCCATTGGGCGGACGCTCCACATCCTGCGCAACTGGAGGGTGCTGTGAACCAGCCGATCCACGCGATCACCCGGTTCGTTCCCACCGAGGATCAGTACGCCTGGACCTTCGGCGGCTACGAGCCGGTCATGCACGTCCGCTCGGGCGACGTCCTAGACCTCTTCACCGAGGACTGCTTCGCGGGCCGGATCCGCAGCACGACCGACCGGCTCTCCGAGCTCGTCCCCTATCCCTTCATCAACCCCCAGACTGGCCCCTTCTACGTCGAGGACGCCGAGCCCGGCGACACCATCGCGATCCATCTCATCGAGGTCGAGCCCGCCCGCGACTGGGCGGCGTCGGTTACCGTGCCCTTGTTCGGGGCGCTGACCGGCACTCGCTACACGGCCACGCTCCACGACGCGCTGCCCGAGAAGACGTGGATCTATCGGGTGGACTTCGCAACTCGCAAACTGGTGTTCCAGGCGCTCGAATCAGAGCACGCGGTGCGCCTGCCGCTGGAGCCGTTCCACGGCACGATCGGCGTGGCGCCGGCGGCGTACGAACGGCGCAACGTCCTCGTGCCGGAGGCCTTCGGGGGCAACATGGACAGCCCCGAGGCCCGCGCGGGCACTACCCTCTACTTCGGGGTCAACGTGCCCGGCGGGCTGTTCTCGCTGGGCGATGGCCACTACCGCATGGGCGAGGGCGAGGTCTGTGGCGCGGCCGTCGAGGGTGCCATGAACACCGTCCTCACCGTGGAGCTCATCAAGGGCGTGTACTGCGAGTGGCCGCGCCTGCAGAACGACGACTACCTCATGGTGGCTGGGTCATATCGGCCGCTCGAGGACGCCTACCGCATTGCCCACACCCAGCTGATCCGCTGGGTGGCCGCCGAGACCGGGCTCGAGCTCATGGACGCCTACCAACTCATCAGCCAGATCGCCGAACCGCGCATCGCCAACGTGGTCGACACCAACTACACGATCGTGGCCAAAGCACCCATCCGCCATCTCCCCGGCGACGTCGAATGGATGGCCGGGGCGCACGCCCGGATGCGCCAGCGCGGACGTGAGGTGCTCGCCCAGCGCCGCGCCGGAACTTGATCGCCGGCACCACCCTCCAGACCGCCGGCCATCTGGCGCAAGGACGCGGGCGGTTCGGCCTCTCGACGGGGCGGCCGGTCGGCGCGAGACTCGGTGCGAGCAACACCGGGACGTACCGACATGCGCAGCATCCTCCTTGCCTATGACGCCAGCGCCGCGGCCCGCCGGGCACTCGAACGCGCGGCCGATCTTGCGGCATCCTCGGGCGCGTCGGTGACCGTGGTCAGTGTGGTACCGGTCGGCCCGGGACGCGCCGGGACCGATCCTCTCGACGACCGCACGTTGCACGTCCGTGAAGTGCGCGAGGCCAAGGAGATGCTGTGGGCACGCGGCGTGCACACGGTCGGGTTCGTGCTGGCGGGCGACCCCGCACGCCTCATCGTGCGGGCCGCCCGAGAGGGCACCTTCGACGTGGTCGTGATGGGAACGCGGCACCTGGGTCGCCTCGGGCGCATGCTCTGGGGCAGTGTCTCTGACTACGTTGCGGCGCACGCAGGACGAACGGTTCTCATCGTCCCCTGAACCAGGCAAGGGGTCCCGGCCGCCGCGGCACGCGGCCCCGTCTGGCAGGCTTCGCCGTCCACACCCACCCGGCGAGTGTAGTTGCCGGGTATCGCGCGGCACCTCTCAGTGATGGTCGGCCGGCACCGGTCCCGCCTCCGAAACCAGGGCCCCGACCTCGGGACGGCAACGGGGCGATGTGTGGCGCGCGCGGCGTACGCTTGGCCGACCATGGCGTGGTTCGCGGAGCACCGGCGGTGACGGAGCACTTGGCGCTGCGCGCGCATCTCGAGACCCGCCTGGCCGAGACCTGGCCGAGCTTCCTCGATCTCCGTCGACGTCGCCTCGCCGAGACTGCGCGACCGGGTGGCGGAGCGGAGCGGGTGGCAGAGCTCATCGTCGGCGACCTCTTCAGCCACGCCCTGGACTGGCACGTGGAGGATCTCAACCACCAGATCGGCTACGCCGACCTGCTGCTGACCCGTCTCGGCGTGAAGTACCTGGTGGTCGAGACGAAGCGGCCGGGCGCGCTCGCCTGGCACGCGGCTGCGGTGGAGGCCGCCCTGGCGCAAGCCACACGGTATGCGGCCACCCAGGGCGTGCGCTCGGTGGCCGTGAGCGACGGCCACCTGCTCTACGCCGCGGACGTCGTGGACGGCGGGCAGCGGGGCCGGGCCCTGGTACCCCTCGACGCGCCGACTCCGCCCGAGGCGCTGTGGTGGCTGAGCGTGCACGGCATCTACCGCCCCGTCGATCCGGCCCCCACGCCGGACACCTTGCTGCCGCCCCGCCCCGCCGCGGAGGCGACGCCGGGCAGTGCCAAGGACACGGTGCTCCACCCCCGCTACCGGCTTCCCGCGCGCTGCTTCGCCTACGTCGGCGATCCGACACACCCGGCGAGCTGGCACCTCCCGTACCGGGTGGCCGACGGGAGCGCCGACCCCCGGCGGCTGCCCAAGGCCATCCAGGCCATCCTCACCAACTACCGGGGCGCGGCCCTCACCTCGGTACCCGAGTCCGCCATCCCGGCCGTGCTGGAACGCTTGGCCGGGGCCGCCCGCGAACTCGGTCATATGCCGGACCAGCGACCCGACGCGGCCGAGGCGTATCAGCTCCTGCAGGCGGCTCTGCTGCAGCAGCCACGGCCGTAGGCGGCGGTCGCTCTCGGTCGAAGCCAGTCCAGGCCCCTGCGGCCCAACCACTCCGCCGGTGCCGGTCGGGACGGGCGGCCACTCTGGACCCGCCGGCGCTCGGGCGTCCAGCCCGCACGCGCCGCAGCAGCCGGCATCGGTTGCGTAGTCGACCCCGCAGGGCGGACACCCTGATAACCGGCGGCCGCCACTCGCACGGTTGAAGACCGCGCGACGGCTTGACGCCAAGCGCACAATATGCGCAGTCGTTCGCACACGATCGGTGATCACTAAGCAATCCGGTGATCTATAGACGTGACATACGGCACGCCGCGCCGGGGAGGCGATGGACGTGGGATTCCTCTGGAGGGCAACGATGCAGCGACCGCGACGCGCATGGCCGGCCATCCTGGCCGCCGCCACCCTGATCCTGGCGGCTTGCTCAGGCAGCGCCTCGAGCGCACCCACAAACGGCGCCGCGGCGTCCGCCGCAGCCCCCGCCGGATCGGCCTCCAGCGCCGCGCCGGTGCACCTGACGATGTGGCAGCAGTGGGGCGGCGGTCACGAGGAAGCCGCGCTCAAGACGATCATCAAGGACTACGAGGTACTGCACCCCAACGTCACGATCGACGAGACGCCCGTAACCGACGACTCGAAGATCCTGACTGCGATCAGCGGCGGCAACCCGCCCGACATCATCGATCTCGTGTCCTCGCTCCCGCTCGGTGAGTGGGCGTCGAAGGGCGCGTTGATGCCGCTCGACTCACTGATCCAGCAATCTGGCCTTGACACGAGCGTGTATGTGCCCGCCGCGCTGCAGGCGATGACCGTGAGCGGCAAGGTGTACGGCCTGCCGTTCATGGACTTCAACGTCGGGCTTATCTACAACAAGGCGCTCTTCGCCTCAGCAGGGCTCGACCCGAACAGCCCGCCCGCCACGATCGAGCAGTTGACTCAGGACGCGTACAAGCTGACCAAGCAGGACGCGAACGGCCACATCACGCAGCTCGGCTTCCTGCCCGAGTACCCGGGCACGTCCAACGGACAGGTGTGCACTCTGGAGGACACGGGCTGGCTCTTCGGCGGCGGCTGGTATGACGAGTCGACCGGCAAGGTGACGGCGAACCTGCCGCAGAACGTGGCGGCGCTCGCCTGGGAGACCGGCTTCTATCAGAAGTACGGCGCGCAGAACATGGCGAACTTCCTCCAGTCGGCGGGCGC
This sequence comes from Chloroflexota bacterium, assembly GCA_021825385.1. Taxonomy (GTDB): domain Bacteria; phylum Chloroflexota; class Limnocylindria; order Limnocylindrales; family CSP1-4; genus JAKAHU01. Next base: position 13,899 of record JAKAHU010000029.1, read on the forward strand.
GTACCTGACGGCCCAGGATCCCTTGGAGTCGGGCAAGCTGGCCATGGTGTACGACGGACCGTGGTCCATCGCGTTCGCCCAGTCGAACGTGCCGAACCTCGCGAAGAACCTCGCCGCGGCTCCCTTCCCGGCGCCCGCAGCGAACCCCCAGCTGAGCGGCACGAGCTTCATCGACTCGAACCCCCAGGTAATCCCGACCGGGGCAAAGAACCCCCAGGCGGCCTTCGACTTCATCAGGTACGAGACGACGAGCCCGCAGGTGACGGCGACCTTCGCGCAGCTCATCCAGAACCTGCCACAGCTCAAGCAGGTGCCCTCCTTCCCGCTGGCGAACGACCCGAACTTCCAGGTCTTCATCAAGGAAGCGGACTCCTCTAACGCCCACGTCTGGCCGCAGCTCCCCTTCTCGACCGAGTACGGCACGAAGCTGTGCGAGGCGCAACAAGCGGCGCTGTACGGCAAGATGACCCCGCAGCAGGCCCTCGACAACCTGCAGTCGCAGATGGCCGCCGCCCACTGAGGCGAGCGGGCCAGCATGCCGACCCGAGCGAGGAGCCGGAGGGCGGTCCGCCAGTTGGCGGCCGCCCTCCCCTTCCTGACCCCCTGGCTGATCGGCCTGCTCGGGTTGATCGTCATCCCGGTCGCGCTCGTCTTCTACTGGAGCTTCACCAACTTCAACCTGCTCCAGGCGCCTCAGTGGGTCGGGGCGCAGAACTACCAGGCGCTCGTCGCCGACCCGACCTTCTGGCAGTCGGTCGGCAACACGCTGTACATCACGCTCATCGGGGTGCCGGCCGGGGTCGTGATCGGGCTGGGCACGGCGCTTCTCCTCAACCGCCAAGTGTTCGCGCGCGACCTCCACCGGGCCGCGATCTTCCTGCCCGCGATCGTGCCTCCGGTGGCGGGGGCGATCATCTGGATCTGGATCTTGAACCCCGACTACGGGCTGCTCAACGCGGTCCTCTCGGTGTTCCATGTGCCGCCCCTGGGCTGGCTCGGAGACCCCTCCTGGGCCAAGCTCGCGGAGCTGCTCATCGTGCTCTGGGGCTCCATCGGCCAGATCATGATCGTGTTCCTGGCCGGGTTGAAGGAGGTCCCCGAGCAACTCTATGAGGCGGCCGCCATCGACGGCGCCTCCACCTGGGCCCGCTTCCGGCACATAACCCTGCCCATGCTCGGCCCGGTCCTCTTCTACAACGTGGTGGTGGGCGTGATCTTCTACCTGCAGTTCTTCGAGCAGGCCTTCGTGATCACCTCCAAGGACCTCGGCGCACCGGTGAACTCCACCCTCTACTACACGATCTACCTGTACCAGAACGCGTTCGACTACCTGAAGATGGGATACGCCGCGGCCATGGCCTGGGTCCTCTTCCTGGCCACCCTGGCGGTGACCGTCCTCTTCTTCGCGTTCCAGCGGCGGCTCGTCTTCTACGCGGGGGAGGACTGATGGTCGGCGCGGCACGGAGCGTCCGGCGCGCAGGTGGGGCGCGCGGGCGCGGGATCGGACACTGGAGCCGGCGCGGCCTGTTGCAGGCCACGCTTCTGGTGACCTCGCTCATCTTCCTGCTGCCCCTGCTCTGGATGGTGTCGAGCTCGCTCAAGGGCAACGGCGAGATCTTCGTCTTCCCGCCCGAGCTGCTCCCGGCCCACCCCCAGTGGGGCAACTACGCGCAGGCGATGAGCTACATCCCCTTCGGGACGTACTTCCTCAACAGCGCGCTCGTGTCGCTAGCCACGGTGGTGGGGACCCTCGTGTCCTGCGTGCCGGCGGCCTACGCCTTCGCGATCCTGCGCTGGCCGGGGCGCGACCTGGTCTTCCGCCTCGTGCTGGCCACCATCATGCTGCCCTTCCCGGTGGTCATGGTGCCCCAGTACCTGATCTTCAGGGACCTGGGTTGGCTGGGCTCGCTGCTGCCGCTCATGGTGCCGCCCTTCCTGGGCGCGTTCATCACCCCCTACTTCGCCTCCAGCCTGGCCATCTTCCTGCTGCGCCAGTTCATGCTGGGGCTGCCGCGCGATCTCATCGACGCGGGCCGCATCGACGGCGCCGGCGATTGGCACCTGCTCTGGCACGTGGTGGTGCCGCTGTCGAAGGGGAGCATCGTGACCGTCGTCCTCTTCGCGTTCCTGACCAGCTGGACCGCCTTCGTGGCGCCCCTCATCTTCCTTACCAAGGGCAACCTCTTCACCCTCTCGCTAGGGCTCCAGCAGTACCAGAGCCTGCACTTCACCGCTTTCAACTACCTGATGGCGGCGTCGTTCGTGTTCTGCTTGCCGGTGCTCGTGGCCTTCGTGCTGGCCCAGCGGTACTTCGTGCAGGGCATCTCCCTCACCGGCACCAAGGGATAGGAGGAGACGCCATGGACGCCACCGAGCGCCACCAGCTGATCCTCGAACAACTGGCCACCCGCGGCGAGGTCAGCGTCGAGGAGGTCAGCCAGCGGGCGGGCGTCTCGCCCATGACCATCCGCCGCGACCTCGACGAGCTCGACCGCCTGGGCGCGGTCAAGCGAGTGCGGGGCGGCGCGGTGAGCGTGCTGTCCCGCGGCTACGAGCCACCCTTCGCCGCGCGCGCCAAGCTGCACGTGGAGGCCAAGGAGCAGATCGCGGCGGCGGCGGCCGAGCGGGTGCACGGAGGCCAGACGCTGGTGCTCGACGCGGGCACCACCACCCTCGCCCTCGCCCGCCGCCTGCGGGGCGTGCACGGCCTGACGGTGGCCACCCCCAGCCTGCGCATCGCGAGCGCCCTCGCCGACGAGCGGGACATGCGCGTGATCATCATCGGTGGCGTGGTGCGTGCCGGCGAGCACTCGGTGATCAGCAGCCACGCGCTGGAGCACCTGGCACAGCTGCGCTTCGATCTCTGCTTCCTCACCATCTCGGGGGTCGAGGCGCACAGCGGGCTCACCGAATGGAACCTCGATGACGCCGCGACGAAGGCGGTCGCCATCGCGAGCAGCCGCGAGTGCGTGGTGCTGGCCGACGCGAGCAAGCTCGGCAAGGTGGCCTTCGCCCGCGTGGCACCGCTCGACCGGATCGACCTGCTCATCACCGACGCCGCCGTTACCGCCGACCAGCTCGCGCCGCTCCGCGCCGCGGGCCTGTCGGTGCACGTGGCGGGCATCGAGAACCCCTCAAGGGAGGGCCCACCGCCTTGGGAATGACGAACTACGTCGCCGAGATCCGCGAGCAGCCGGCCCGCCTCGCCGCGCTCCTCGACACTGACCCGGCGCGCGCCCTGCGTTCGCTCGAGCTCTCCCGCTTCCGGCGGGTGGTGCTGAGCGGGATGGGAGCCTCCCATTACGCGACCTACCCGGCGTGGCTCGCCCTCGTGGCGGCCGGCGTGCCGGCCTGGTGGCTGGAGGCCGACGAGCTGCTGCACCACGCGTCCGGACTGCTGGGGCGCGACACGCTGCTCTGGCTCACCTCCCAGTCGGGGTACAGCGCGGAGATCCAGGCCCTCGTCGATGGCGACGGCGCCCGGGCGAGCGCCCTGATCGCGGTCACCAACGACGCGGCGAGCCCCCTCGCCGCCGCGGCCGACGTGCTGGTCGAGACGCTGGCCGGCCCCGAGGAGGCCGTCAGCACCAAGAGCTACACGAACTCCCTCGTCGCCGCCCTGCTCCTCGCGCATGGACTCCTCGGCGCGCCGGATCCGCGTAGCGAGCTGGCCTCCGGCGTGGCGGCACTGGAGGAGTTCCTGGGCGCGGGATGGGAGGACGCCCTCGACGCGACCGCACAAGCGATCGGGGCGCCACGGCACGTGGTGGCGCTCGCCCGGGGTGCCGCGCTGCATGCCGCCTGGACCGGGGCCCTGGTCCTGAAAGAGGCGGTTCGCCTGCCCGCGGAGGGGATGAGCGCCGGACAGTTCCGCCATGGCCCGCTCGAGCTCGCCGGACCGAGCCTCGAAACGATCATCCTCGAGGGCCCGTCCGGCACGGCCGCGCTCAGCCGGGCCCTCGCCGAAGAGCTGGTGGTCGCGGGCAGCCGCGTGGCCTGGATCGGCGGTACCGCCCCGCGCGGGACGGTACCGCTGCCTGCCCCGGCCGCCCACGGCCTGGGCGTCCGGGCGACCGAGGTCGTGCCCTTCCAGCTCGTGTCGGTGGCCTTGGCCCGGCGGCTCGGAATCGAGCCCGGCGAGTTCGTCCACTCGAGCAAGGTGACCCTGAGCGAGTGAACGACGCGCTCGAGCCGGTCGTCGCGGGGGTCGACCTCGGAGGCACCAACGTGCGCGTCGGCTTGGTGACCGCCGCGGGGTCGATCCGCGCGTTCCGCTCGGCATCGTTCGATGCGGGGCGGGGCGCGGGACCCGGCCTGCGACGCATCGCGGCCCTCGTGCGCACCTGCCTGCGCGCGGCGGGCGACCCACCCCTGGTCGCCCTCGGGATCGGGGCCACCGGGCCCCTCGACTGGTGCTCCGGGCGCATCCGCAACCCCTACACCCTCCCCGGCTGGAAGGACGTCGATGTCCGCGGTCCGCTGGAGGCCGAGCTCAGGGTCCCGGTGCGCCTCGAGAACGACGCGGTCGCGGCGGCACTGGGCGAGTGGTGGCAGGGAGCTGGGCAGGGCGCCCGGTCTATGGCCATGGTGACCTTCGGGACCGGGATCGGGGTGGCCGTGGTGCGGGCAGGGGAACCCTATCGCGGAGCCGGCGAGGCCCACCCGGAGGCCGGGCACTTCCTCGTGGATCCGTCCGGTCCGCGCTGCTACTGCGGGACCCAGGGGTGCTGGGAGCCACTCGCCGCCGGTCCGGCCCTGGAGCGCCTGGCCCACGAGAGTGGAGACCCCGACCTCGCCGGCGCCACCGCCGCGGACGTGGCGCGGCTGGATCACGCCGGCCACCCGGCCGCCCGCCGGGTCGTGGCCGCGGCCTCCCGGCATGCCGCCCTGGGGCTCGTCAACGTGGTGGCCGCTTATGCCCCGGAGGTGATTGTGCTCGGCGGCGGCGCCATGGGGGCCTATCGGCGCCGTCTGGATGAGATGCGGGCCATCGTGGCCGGTTCCCAGCCCTATCTGCCGCCCGGGGACACCCGGATCGTCGAGGCGCTGCTGGGCGATCACGCCGGCGTGCTGGGGGCCGGGTACGCCGCGCTGCGACCCGCAAGAGAGGTGCCATCGAGCTGAAGTGGGTCGCGCCACGGCGACCCGCAAGAGGAGTGCCTATCGGGCCCCGACGTCGACCGCCAGTCCAGCCAGGCCCCGCAACAGCATCCGCCCAGAGAGGAGAGAGGATATGCACACCGCACGAGGAAGGCGTCTGACCTTCCTGGCGATGGCCGCGAGCGTCGCGCTCCTTGCCACCGCCTGCAGCAGCGCGGCGACGAGCGCCCCGGCGGCTTCGAGCGCGCCGGCATCCGTGGTCGCTCCGGCTGCATCCACGGCCGCGAGCGTCGCTCCGGCTGCGCCGAGCGCCCCGGCATCCGCCGCTCCCGCCTCGGCGGCTCCCGCCGCGAGCACGGCAGCCCCGGCGTCGACGCCGCTCAAGGTGGCCCTGGTGGCCCCCAGCGCACGGAACGACCTGAGCTGGACCCAGACGATGGTGGCGGCGCTGGAGAGCCTGCAGCAGAGCGACAACCTGCAGATCGCCATCTCGGACAACCAGTTCGTGGTCTCCGACGCGGGCAACATCATTCGCCAGTACGCGTCCGAGGGCTACAACCTGGTCATCGCCCACGGCTCGCAGTACGGGTCCACCATCCAGCAGCTGGCGCCGGAGTTCCCCAAAGTCTCCTTCGCCTGGGGCACCGCTGGCTCGACCTACAACCTGCCCAACGTATTCGCCTATCTCGCCGCCGCCAACGAGGGCGGGTACGTGGAAGGCGCCATGGCGGCCATGCTGAGCAAGTCCCACGTCCTGGGCGCGATCGGCCCCATCGCCGCGGGTGACGACAAGCTCTTCATCGACGGCTTCGCGGCCGGCGCGAGGGCGGTGGACCCGAAGGTCACGATCCACCCGGTCTACACCGGCTCCTACAGCGACGCCAGCCTGTACGCCACCGCGGCCAAGACGTTCGTGGCCGGCGGTGCGGACGTGCTGGCCGGCACCACCCAGGCGTCGTCCGGCGCCATCGGCGTGGCCGCCTCGAACCACCTGCCCTGGTTCGGCAACGACTGGCCCATGGACACCCTCGCCCCGAAGAGCGTGGTGGCCACCGAGGTCTACAACTGGGCGCCGGCGCTCCACCAGATGTTCACCGAGATCCGGGGCGGGACCCTCGGCGGCGCCACGTACTCGATCACGCTCGGCAACGGCGGCGAGGTGATCCAGTACAACGCCGGGTTCGCCCTGCCGGCCAACGTGAAGGCCAAGGCCGACGCGCTGGTCAAGGCCATCACCGACGGGACGCTGACCCCGCCTCAGTAGGCCGATCGTCGGGCGGCGGCTCGGTGCCTGCGCGCATGGACGCGTCCCCCATGTGCCGATCGCATCGGGCTGCCGCCCGCAGCATCAGTGACGGGGTGGGTGACCGCGCAGGCCACCTTCCCACGACCACAACCGTGATGCCCCGGTCCTCGGCGGGGCCGGCGTCCGATGTCTACCAGCGCTGGTGCACCATCTTGGTGATCTCGTCTCGGTACATGGTGGCCAACGCATCCATCGCCGATGCCGTGATCCAGGCGAGTTACGACGCCGAGGCGTTGGCCCGCGCCTGATCAGGGTCGCGCGCGTCCGCGATGGCCGTGCTGACGGCCCCGTGTATCAGCACCCAGCGCAGTGCGAACTGGGCCATCGTCCAGCACTCCGGCACGAGGGGGCGGATCTGCTCGACGGCGTGCAGACCGCGCTCGAAGTCGACGTCCGAGAACGTCTCGCCGGCGTCAAACGCCTCTCCGCGCCGGTTGAAGGCGCGGTGGTCGTTTGCCTCGAAGACCGTGCCTGGATGGAGCTTGCCGGTGAGCAGACCCGACGCGAGCGGGATCCGGGCGATGATGCCGACGTCGCCGACCCGCGCGGCGGGCAGCAGCCGCTCTGCTGGCCGCTGACGGAAGATGTTGAAGACAACCTGGATCGTGGCGATGCCCGGATACTCGATCGCCTTGAGACCCTCTTCGATGCGCGCGATGCTCGCCCCGTAGTGTGCGACCGCTCTCTCCGACCGCAACTCATCGAGCCACGCGAAGACGTCGGGTGTGTAGTACACGTCGGTCGGGAGGCAGTGAAGCTGCACGAGATCGAGGGTCCCCATGCCGAGGTTCTCGCGCGAGCGGTCGACCCAGTCGCGGAAGCTGGCGCGAGTGTAGGACGCCATATCCAGCGGTGCGCGCCGGCCGACCTTGGTCGCAACGAAGAACCGCTCGCCGCGTCGCGCCTCGAGAAACTGAACCGCCCTGGGGATCGAAGCGGTAGAAGTGGTGTAACGCGCGCCCGTGGTGGCGAACGCCGAGACGTCGGCCACCGCGGAGCCGCAGACTCGTCGGTTGACGACCAAGTCGATCGACGAAAGGAGCACCACGATGG
>JAKAHU010000268.1 GCA_021825385.1 Chloroflexota bacterium
GCGGCCAAGCTTGCCTTCGTCCTCACGCTCCTCGGCCATGACGATGTCGCGGTCTACGACGGCGGCTGGGCGGACTGGGGCAACCGGCTCGATCTGCCGGTCGATCGCTGAGGCGTCAGCCCCGGGGCAGTTCCGGGTCTAACCCCGGCACCCACTCGCCCGCGCCCGCGCCGGCACCGTCGTCGGCGCCCTCGCCCGCACCCGACCCGGCCGCCGCGGCGTGCACCGCGCCCCGATCGAGCCCGGCCCAGGGATCGACCTCGCGATAGGGCGCCAGGATCTGGGCCCGGGCGTGGTTGACCGCGACCATCGCCGCGCTCTGTTTCGCCTCACCGACCACGTCCGACCAGTAGGTCGCCTCGGTGACCGGGACGAACCGCCCGACCAGCTCGCCCAGCGCCTCCCGCAGGTCCGGCTCGGGCGTCAGGTGAATCCGGCCGGTGATCCTGAACGGCGGTACGGAGATGAGCGCCGTCTCGGCGATCTTCGGCGTGCGCAGCTCGCGAGGCGCTTCGACCGGGATGTCGGCCACGGCGAACAGAACGGCGGCGAGATTCACCTGGGCGAAGTCGGCCCGCATGGCGATCGTGTGCGCTCCGAACTCGTCGAGGGTGACGTCCGAGACGACGAGGAAGTCGTGCTCGGCATGATTGAGGACGTCGCTGATCCGGCGCTGGCGGGTGAGGACCGTGCCCCGGACGACGTACGCGTCGGTGTACAGGGTCAGCTCCACCGGGCGCTCGGCGATCTCGAACATGGTGTCAGGATAGCGCCCGGGCGCTCGCGGTGACCAGGTGCTCGGCGCCCTGCTGGAGGCCGCGGAAGAGCGACTCGACGCTGGCCAGGGTGTCGATCTCGGCCGGCGACTTGTCGGGCCGGAGGCGGACGATCCGCGGGAAGCGGAGGGCAAACCCCGAGCGGTGCCGGGTCGAGCGCATGATCACGTCGAAGGCGACCTCGACGACGACGGTCGGTTCGACGACCCGGTACCGGCCATGGCGGGCGAGCGTGTGGGCCTCGAACCAGCGGGTCATCTCGGCCAGCTCGGCGTCGGTCAGCCCGCTGTACGCCTTGCCGATCGTGAGCAGCTCACCGGTGGCGTCGTCGCGGACGGCGAACGTGTAGTCCGAAAGGACGCCGTGACGCTTGCCGTGACCCATCTCGACCCCCACGACGACGCAGTCGAGGGTCGCCAGCGCCTTCTTCATCTTCAGCCAACCGAGACCGCGCCGGCCGGGCGAGTAGCTACTGGCGGGATCCTTGACCATCAGGCCCTCGTTCCGGCGCGCCCGGGCCTCGGCGAAGATCCGCTCGAGCTCGGCCGCCGAGGATGCGGTCACCAGATGCGAGAGCGCGAACACCCCGCCCTCCTCGGCCAGCGGCAGGTCGAGCGCCTCCAGTCGCCGACGGCGCTCGGCGAGCGGGCGCCGAAGGAGCGGCTCGACCCGGGGGCCGCCCGGTCCCTCGATCGCCCGGCCGCCCTCCCCCGCCCCGAGGGCGAGCAGGTCGAAGGCGACGAAGACGACCGGCACCTCGGCCCGCAGGGTGGCCGGCGGCTCTTTCCGGCCGAGGCGCGCCTGGAGGGCGAGGAAGGGCAGCACCCGGCCGTCGCGCCAGGCCAGGATCTCACCGTCGAGGATCCCGTCCCAGCCGAGCTCGGCCGCGCCGGCCACGATCTCGGGGAACTGGCGGCTCACGTCGTGGAGGTCCCGACTGTAGAGACGGACCTCGCGGCCGAGGCGGTGGAGCTGGGCCCGGATCCCGTCGTACTTGTCCTCGACCCAGACCGTCGGGCCGAGCCGGGCGATGATCTCCCCGGCATCCTCGACCGGCGAGGCGAGCATGAACGTCAGCGGATGAAAGAGCGTCAGCCGTGCCTCGGCCAGCCGGCCCTCCCGGGCGAGGAGCGCCGTCTGCCCGATGTCGCCGGTCAGCATCCCCGCCCAGCTCACCTCCTCGAGCGGCCGCCCGAACGCCTGCGCGATCGCCGCCTCGAGCAGCCCTTCACGCAGCCCGATCCGCAGTTCGCCGGTCAGGACCTTGACGATGTAGCCCGCGCTGAGCGGGTCGGAGCGGGCGAGGAGATCACCCAGGATCGCCGCCTTGCCGGCCGGACCGGAGGCGCGCTCGATCGCCGCGAACGCCTCGGCCACCTCGACGACCGTCGGGCAGCGGGCCGGGTCGGGCTGGGCCGGACGGTGAGCGAGGACCTCGGCCACCGCCCGCCCGAGGTCGGACGAGAGGTCATACGCCTGAGCGAAGGCGCCCGGATCCACGCCGGCGAGCTCGCTGGCCACGGCGGCGATCGTCGCCCAGCCCAGGCCGACCGCGCGCTGATCGCTCCGGGCAAACGGGCGCCCGCTCAGGAAGATGACGGTCGGCACGAGCCTGGCCGGCTCGAGCGGGCGCAGGTGCTCGGCGATCAGCCCGACCTTCTCGGAGGTCCTGGTCGTGGCGGCGACCCGCTCCGCGAGCTCGCTCCAGCGGCGCATGGCGGCGATGGTATACCTTCGTTGGCGATGTTCACTCGGCTCCGGCTCCCGGACCGCCTCGAGGGCGAGCGCACCGTTCTGCGCCGCCACGAGCCCGCCAACCTCGAGGTCTTCAAGCGCTGGTACGCCGACCCGGAGGTCGTCCGATTGACGCGCTACCAGGACGGTCCGATGCGCCCCGAGGAGATCGAGCGGTTCTTCGTCGCACGCGTCCTCGGGCCCGGGTCGCTCACCTTCGCGATCCACGTCCGGGCGAGCGACCGGCTGATCGGGACGTGCGCCTTCAGCCAGCTCGACGGCGACAACGGCTCGGCCCTCTTCCACATCACGATCGGTGAGAAGGACTGCTGGGGCCAGGGCTACGGCGGCGAGGCGACCGAGTTGATGCTCGAGCATGCCTTCGAGCGGCTCGGCCTCCACCGCGTTGGACTCTCCGTGTTCGAGTTCAACGAGCGCGCCCTCCGCTCGTACCGCAGGGTCGGGTTCGTGGTCGAGGGACGGGCCCGCGAGGCAATCCTGCGCGACGGGCGGTGGTGGGACGAGATCCAGATGAGCATCCTCGAGGGCGAGTGGCGGGCGCGCCGGGCGGCCCATCGGGCAGCGCGCCGGGCGCGGCCGATCGAGGCCGGGACGACCTGATGGCGACCACGGGCCGGGCGGCCGAGGCGGCCCGGAGCGAGATCCGGGCGATCCTGGCTCAACCGGGCCATGCGGTCGACAATGCCCGCCGCGCGGTCGAGCGGCTCGAGCGGGCCTTTGCCGAGGGTGCCCTGACGCGCACCCCGACCCTGGCCCGGATGCTGGCCGACCTGGCGGTCGCGCTCGAGCGGGACGAGGGCCAGCGCCTGGGTGGCAAGAGCGCCGAGGCCGCCCGCTTCATCCTGCGCGCGATTTCGCGGGAGCTCGACCGCGCCTAGCCGGGGCGGTGGGCCCCGGCTGCCGGCCACGACGCTTCCGACTCCGGCTCGAACAGCGCCCGGAGCCGGTCGGCCTCGTCGGCGATGATGTAGACCGGGATGACGTCGAGCGGCACCGCCCGCTCGACGAGGCCGGGGCCTTCGAGCTGCTGGCCGGTCCAGGCGTCGACCCAGCGGCCGGCCGGGAGGTAGATCCGCCAGCGTTCGGCAGCGGGCTCGGTCACCGGCGCGACGAGGAGCGCGTCGCCGAGCAGGTACTGGAGGGGGTGGTCCCAGATCGCCGGGTCGTCGGGCCAGTCGAACAAGAGCGCCCGCATCAGCGGCCGGCCCGTCTCGAGGGAGCGTCGCGCCTGCTCGACCAGGTACGGCACGAGCCGCTCGCGCAGCCGCGCGAAGCGCCGGTAGACGGGGATCACGCGCGGATCGCCGGTCCGCTCGGCGATGTTCCAGGGCGTCCGGTCGCGCGATGGCCGGCGATGGTGGTTGAACTCGGCGTGGTACTGCATGATCGGGCAGAAGCAGGCCATCGCCGCGGCGCGCAGATAGAGCTCGGCGCTCGGGATCTCGCCCGAGAACCCGGCCAGGTCCCAGCCCCAGAAGAAGACGCCGCTCGCTCCGGCGGTGAGCCCAGCCGTGATCGAGGCCCGGAACGCCTCCCAGGTCGAGTCCTCGTCACCCGCCCAGTGGCAGGGATACGACGGCGCGCCGGTGAAGCCCGCCCGGCTGAACGTCACCGGCTCGCGGCCGCAGGAGGCCAGCAGCTCGTGGTAGGCGGCCGCGTAGAGGACCGGGTAGCGGTTGTTCGACAGGTCGCCCCGTGTCCCGTCGGCGTAGCGCAGGTCGTGACCCCAGGCATGCTCGCCGCCGTCGGTCTTGAAGCCGTCGACCCCGACCTCCTCGACGAGGTAGCGACGCTTGGCGAGCCACCATGCCTTCGCCTCCGGGTTCGTCCAGTCCGGCAGGAGCGCACCCGGGAACCACCAGCCGCGGTTGCGGTACGGCCGCCCGTCCGCCTCCCGGACGCCATAGCCCCGGGCGATCATCGTGTCCCGGTCGGCGCGCGCCTGACCGCTCGGTGCCGGGCGCGCCTTCAGGAGCGGGATCTGCCAGAGCAGGAGCCGGATCCCGAGACCATGGAGCCAGTCGGCGAGGCCCTTCGGGTCGGGCCAGGCGCCGTCGGCCGGAAACGTGAAGTCGGCG
>JAKAHU010000030.1 GCA_021825385.1 Chloroflexota bacterium
GTGCCGGCCGTGGCGCAGCGGGACTCGGGCCCGGCCGCGGATGCGATGCGGACGCTGGCGCGAACGGTCGCGGCGCGCATGAGCGTGCGCGCGGCCCGCAGCGCCCCGGTCCTCTCGGTCAGCTAGATCCCATAGGGTCTTGTCAAGTCTCGAGTCCCCAAGTGGGGGTCGAAGTCGGTCCCGTTGCGCCAGACGCCCCAGACGATGCTCAACGCCTTGCGCATGCAGTGGCCGAGGGCGTTCATCTTGGACTTGCCGGCGGACCGCTTGCGGGCGTAGTGCGCGGCAATGAGCGGGTTGTGCTGGACGCCGACGACCGCCATCCGGTAGGCGGCGGCCCGGAGATGGGCATTGCCGACCTTGCTCATGTGCCAGGCGGTCTCGGGGTTCGCTCCCTTCGTGCCCGAGCTCCGTTCGGCCGGGTGGACCCCGGCGTAGGCGAGCAGCTGGTCGAAGTCGGTGAAGCGCCCGATGTCGCCGATCTCGGCCAGCAGCGTGGCGGCGATCGAGGGCCCGACGCCCGGGATCGTCTGGAGCCGACGGGCCGTCTCGCCGTCGAGCAGACCCGCGACGTGGGCGTCGGCATCCTCGATCTGGCGCTCCAGCAGGTCGAACTGATCGAGCAGGAGGCCGACCTCGAAGGCAACCTCGGCCTCGATCTCGGGCACCGCGATCGAGTCGGCCGCGGCGGCCTGGAGGCGCTCGGCCTTCGCCTGGCCCAGCCGCCGATGACCCGGGCTCGCGTTGGCATCGGCGAGGGTCGAGGTTCGTCGCCGGGTGGCAGCGCGAGCCGTCGGGGCGAGGCGCAGCACCTCCCGGGCGGTGCGACAGGTCGGGTCGTCGAACAGCTCGCCCAGCTCCGGGAAGCCCAGCTCGACGAGGCGCACGAGGCGTTGGCAGATCTTCGCTTGCTCTGCCACCAGGGTCATCGCGAAGCGGGCTGCCTGGCGCAGCTCGGCACCGGCGAGTGGATCGCGATCGGGAGGCGCGTCCCGCATGGCCATCTCGGCGAGGCTCCGGGCATCGGCCGGGTCGGACTTCGTCCGGGCGAGCCGGCTCCGTGCAAAGTACTTCGCCGCGAGCGGGTTCACCACGGCGACCGGGATGTCCCGCCGGCGCAGGTGGCTGGCGAGCGGCATCCAGTAGTGGCCGGATGACTCCATCGTCACCAGCGTCACCGGCTCGGCCTGCTGCGCGAGCCAGGCGTCGAGGACGGCGAAACCGGCCCGGCTCTGGCTGACCCGGAGGACCTCCCGGTCGGCCCGGGCCTGACCATCCCGGCACCGGGCCGCGACATGCGTCCGTCCCCCGATGTCGATCCCGATCGTCGTCATCCGGGCAGGCTCCTTCCGCGGACCCCACCGGGTGCCCGCTCCTCCGGCCCACGTCAGCTGATGGGTCCGATCACCGGTCTGCGCCGCAGGATCCCGATCACCGTTCAGGGCCGAAGGTCGGGGGCCGGACACTAGCTGCAACGGTCATCTGCCGGATAGCCGGGCGCCGGTCTCCCCGTGGAGGTCGACCCGATCATCGACCTCCACAAGGCGGTATATCAGGCCGGCCGCGGCGGTAATCGCCCTGAGGCCGGCCTCGGCCGCGCCCGGCGGCCCCGGCCCTGGTCGCGCGGTCCCCGCCGTCTCCTCGGGGCAGGCGCCTTCAGACCGCCACGGCGGATCCGGCCGTCCGCCGCGTCACCCTCGCCCGGCCGCGTCGTTCGACCCGAGCGCGCGCCACAGCAGCGCGCACGCCGTCAGCGCCGCCCGTCGTCGCCCCTGCTCGCCCGCCTGGAACGCCGTGCTCGTCTCGGCCGTCCGCTCGCCGTCGATGTCGACGCCGACGACGACGTGCGTGTCCGCGCCCCGGGGCCGTGCCTCGACCGCGAGCCCGACCGGGGCACTGCCCGCGTCCCGGACGTGGGCCGCGGCATCGAGTACCCGCCGTTCGTCGTCGTCGTCGATGGCGGAGCCGCTCGACCCCGTCGACTCCGGGGCGGACGCGCCGGCCACGGGCCCCTCCACGCGCCGGCCGTCGATCTCGCCGAACGCGAACCAGGGCGCGTGCGCCAGGAGCGCGGCGAGCGCGCCGGAGGTGCCCCGCTCGAAGGTCGCGAGCCTCCGACTCCCAAGGCGGCTGCCGAGCACGTCCGGCCATGTCTCGTCGTCGTACGCGAACACGTGGCGGCCGAGCGCCTCCTCGACCTGCCGTTGGGTGGCGTACAGGAGTTCCCCGGCGGTGAGAGCGGGCCGGCCGTCCTGCGCCGCGACCGGCCGGGCCGTGATCCGGACGTCGACGGCGTCGGGCCGCGCGTACGTCGCGACGATCGGGTTCGCGGCGCGCAGCATCGCCTCGCCGAGGGCCTCCGCCACGTGCGATTCGCCGATGCCGGTCAGGCGCAGCGTGCGCATCGCGATCTCTGCCGTGATGCCGCGCGCGCGCAGTCGCGGCAGGACGTCGGACCGCCACATGGGCAGCGCCTCGCGAGGAGGCCCGGGGAGCGCCACGATCACGCGCCCTTCCCGCTCGATCCACCATCCCGGCGCCGTGCCGTTGGCGTTCGGCAGCGCCTCGGCTCCGTCGATGAGCCACGCCTGCTTGCGGTTGGCGTTGGGCATCCGGACCCCGCGCCGCGTGAACAGCTCGACGAGCCAGCGCTCGATCTCGGGATCCACGTGAAGGGTCGCGCCGATGGCCGCGGCGATCGCCTCCCGCGTCAGGTCGTCCGGCGTGGGGCCCAGGCCGCCGGTGCTGACGACCAGTTCGGCGTCGTCCATCGCCCGCCGGAAGGCGTCGGTCACGGCCTCGAGGTCGTCGGGCAGCTGCATGATCCGGACGACCTGCACGCCGAGCGTGCTCAGCTCGGCACCGATGTCCCCGCCATTGGAATCGCGCGTCTGCCCCGTCGTCAGCTCCGTCCCGACGGCGAGGATCACGGCGCGGTGGTGGTCTGGTCGCGGCATCAGCGCGCAGGGTAACGTGCCCGCGGCCCGTCGTCCCGGCCGGCGCTCAGGACGGCAGCCACCTGCCCCCGGCCAGCGCCAGCGCGACGTCGGCGAAGACGCCTGCGAGGCGCAGAAGGCGATCGCCATCGACGTTCGACCGGTCGTCGCAGGCGAGATGGCAGCACGCGTCGCAGGGCGCGCGCCCCCGGCCGTCCGCACCGCGCCCCTGGCCTCCTTGACGGCACCGCCGACATGTGTTAGCAATCTGACCCTGAGAGTGCTAACCACGCGGGGCGGCCCCACGCGGGGAGCCGGAGGATCCGCGGCGGCGCCGACGTACGGCGCCGGATCGCAGAGAGGACGCTGAGGAGGCCATGGCAAAGCTCATCGCGTATGACGAGGACGCGCGCCGCTCGCTGAAGAAGGGGATCGATTCCCTCGCGGACGCCGTGAAGACGACGCTCGGCCCGAAGGGCCGGAACGTCGCACTGGACAAGAAGTTCGGTGCGCCGACCGTGACGCACGACGGCGTGACCGTGGCCCGCGACATCGAGCTCGAGGATCCGTTCGAGAACATGGGTGCGCAGCTGCTCAAGGAGGCTGCGACCAAGACCGAGGACATCGCCGGCGATGGGACGACGACCGCGACGGTCCTCGCGCAGGCGATCGTGAACGACGGCCTGAAGAACGTGGCGGCCGGATCGAACCCGATGCAGATGAAGGTCGGGATCGAGAAGGCGGCGTCGGCCGTTGCGGACGCGGTGAGGCGCGCGGCGACCCCGGTTCTCGGGCACGACGAGGTTGCGCAGGTCGCGACCGTCAGCGCCGCGGACCAGGAGATCGGCAACCTCATCGCCGAAGTCATGGACAAGGTCGGCAAGGACGGCGTCATCACCGTCGAGGAGTCGAAGACGCTCGCCTTCGAGACCGAGTACGTCGAGGGCATGCAGTTCGACCGTGGCTACATCTCCGGCTACTTCGTGACCGACACGACCCGGATGGAGGCCGCGCTCGACGACCCGTACATCCTCATCACCGACAAGAAGATCTCCGCGATCGCGGACATCGTCCCGGTCCTCGAGAAGGTTCTCCAGCTCGGCAAGAAGGAGCTGGTCATCATCGCCGAGGACGTCGACGGCGAGGCGCTCGCGACGCTTGTCGTGAACAAGCTGCGCGGCGTGCTGAACGTCCTCGCGGTCAAGGCGCCGGGCTTCGGCGACCGCCGCAAGGAGATGCTCCGCGACATCGCGATCCTGACCGGCGGCCAGGCCATCAGCGAGGAGCTCGGCAAGAAGCTCGACGCGACCCAGATCGACGACCTCGGGCGGGCGCGCCGCGTGGTGGCGAACAAGGACGAGACCACGATCGTCGAGGGCCACGGGTCGCAGGCGCAGATCGACGGCCGGATCAAGCAGATCAAGGCGCAGATCGAGGACACCACCTCGGACTACGACAAGGAGAAGCTCCAGGAGCGGCTGGCCAAGCTGTCCGGCGGCGTCGCGATCATCAAGGTCGGGGCCGGGACCGAGGTCGAGCTCAAGGAGAAGAAGCACCGGGTCGAGGACGCCCTGTCGGCCACCCGCGCGGCGGTCGAGGAGGGGATCGTCCCCGGCGGCGGCGTGGTCCTGATCAACGCCGCCTCGGCGATCGACGGGCTCGAGCTCGACGGCGACGCCAGGATCGGAGCGGAGGTCGTGCGCGCGGCGCTCGAGGAACCGCTCAGGATCATCGCGCGCAACGCCGGTCTCAACGGCGCGGTCGTGCTCGAGACGGTTCGGCGAAAGCAGGCCGAGTCGGGGAACACGAACCTCGGCTACGACGTGATCAGCGGCAGGTACGACGACATGCTCAAGCTGGGCATCGTCGACCCGGCCAAGGTCACGCGCTCGGCGGTCGAGAACGCGGCGTCGATCGCGGCCATGGTGCTGACGACCGAGGCGATGGTCACCGACAAGCCCGAGCCGAAGCAGGCCGGGCCGGCGATGCCGCCCGGCGGCATGGGCGACTTCTAGCCGGGCCCTCAGTTCGGCCACGACCGGCCGCCGGAGACGGCGGACCCGGTCGATCCGACGAACGCGACGGCGGCGGGGAGACCCGCCGCCGTTCGTGATTCGCGGCTGCGCAAGCGGCACGCAACGCGGTGGGGCGCCCGAACGCGTGGCGCGACGAATCCGTCGCGCTATCCTGTCGCCACCGACTTCTGCCCGGGCGGGAATGCGTGCGGGCAGCCCGGACCCAGGGAGGGGGGATTCCGCTGACGACAGAGCGTGCGCAGGACCCCACGTTTCCGCCTCCGCCGCCGCCCGGCGCGGCGCCGGGCGATCCGTCGCGCCCGGCCCCCGGCGTCATCGATGAGCTAAAGCGCGTGAAGGACCGCGCGATGGCGCTGGTCCATGCGCACATCGCGCTGCTGAAGGCCGAGATCGGGGACATCGTCTCCGAGCTCAAGATCATCGCGGCGCTGGCGGGGGTGATCCTCGCCCTTGCGTTCTTCGCGTCCCAGCTCGTGGCCATCGGCGGGACCCTGTTCCTCGGCGAGTGGATCTTCGGCTCGATCGGCTGGGGCGTCGTCCACGGCGCGCTGCTGTCGCTTGCGATGATCGTGGCCGCCGCGATGGTGCTCGTGCAGGCGCCGCGGAGCGTCATCGCAGTGCCGTTCGTGCTCGCCGCGATCGTCGGCGTCGTCGTGTCGATCGTGCTCGGCAGCAACGTCGCGCGACGCGTCGCCGGCGACGTCGGGACGCGCTCCTTCCACGGGCTGAACCAGGCGTGGGCACCCGACATCATCGGGGTCGTCGTCGTTGCGGTCGTCCTCGGCCTCGTCGGCCTGATCGTGCTCGGAAGGGCCGGGGGCATCGGCGGGGCCGTCTTCGGCCTCATCGCCGGCGCGATCACGGGCGCGTTCGCCGGCTGGGGCTGGACCGGGATCACGTTCAGCTGGCACGGGGCCGTCGCGATCGGGCTCACGATCGGGCTGCTCGCGTGGATCGCCCTGATGCCGACGTGGATGCTGCGCGCGCGCGTGGACCCGACGGCCCGCTTCCGAAAGCTGTGGCCGCGGGAGTCGTACGCGAGCGCCATGGAGACGAAGGATTGGCTGGAGGCCGAATGGCAGAGACGACGAGCGAGGCTCGGCAGCAGATAGCGCGGGCGCGCGGCGAGCTCTCCACCGAGGTGGACGAGCTCGAGCTCGCCGTCCGGTCGGCCGTCGACATCCCCGCGAAGCTCAGGCGCAACCCCGGCAGGGTCGTTGCCCTCGGTGGCGGCGCGATCTTCCTGGCCGGCGGCGGGCCGAAGCGCGTCGCGTACCGGATCGCACGCCTCGTGAGCCGGCCGAAGCCGACTCCGCTCGCCGGCGTGCTCCCGAAGGACGTCGAACGTCGGCTGCAGAAGGCCGGCCAGACCGGAGCCGAGGTCCGAGCTGCCATCGAGCAGGACTTCTCCGACTGGCTCGAGCAGAACCGTTCGAAGCTGCCGAAGCCGAAGAAGGGCGAGCATCGGACCGGCCGGGAGACGTTCTGGCACCTGTTCGACACCGTCGCTTCGCCGGTGGCGTCGCAGGGCGCGAAGCAGTTCGCGCAGCGGCTGTTCGCGGCCGAGCCGGATCGCGCGCGGAAGAAGGGCGACACGGACGTGGGCGGCACGCCGAAGGGACAGCCGACCCCGTCACTCTGACGGCGCGAGAAGCGGCAGATGGCCTCACCGGGGCTGGTGTCGCAAGCTCGCCGTCTTCCTGCGGCCCAACCGCGGCTACACTCCGACCGTGGGCGAGTGGCGGAATGGCAGACGCGCCGGCCTTAGGAGCCGGTGCCGCGTGAGCGGCGTGTCGGTTCGACCCCGACCTCGCCTACCAAGTCCTCCGGTATGCGAACCGCGGTCGGCACCCGGTAGGTCGGCCGGATGTCGTCCGGTGCGACGACGCGGATCTCGCCGATGAGGAGGCGCAGGAGCGCCTTGGTGCGAGCCCGCTGTCCCTGCCGCAGGACCTCCCCCAAGGCCTGACTGAGCGCCCACGACACGATGGCGGCCTCGACGGGGCCGGAGGGACTGGCTGCCTCCGGGTGCGGTGCCTCGGCCAGGCGGGCCTCGAGCGCCGCCAGCTGGGCCTGCAGCTCGGCCAGGCGCGACCGCACGAGCGGCGCATCGAGCTCGCCCGCCTCGAAGGCGGCGAAGTAGCGGCCGAGCTTGCGGCGTAGCTCGCTCGCCTCCCGCTGCAGGCCCTCCCGCGTCCGCTCGGCATCTGCCTGTGCCGTCCGCCCTGCCGCCGCCGCGTCCCCCAGGGCGGCACCCACGAGGCCCGTGTCCGCATGAACCTCCGTCATCTGGGTCAGGATGGCCGCCTCCAGCTCGTCCTTGGCCAGGCGCGGCCGGTCGCAGGCAGCGGACCCTCGCTTCGCCCGCGTGGCGCAGGTGTCGTAGGCGTAGCGCACCCCGCCCCGTCCCCGGGCGCTGGCGCCCATCATAGGATGGCCGCATGGGATGCCCGCACCGACCACACACGAAGAGCCCGTAAACGAGACCAAAGCGGGGACGTTCCCGGTGCCACGACCTGTTGGCTGCGAGTACGTCTTTCAGCTCGGCTCGACGGCGCCCCCGGGCCTCACCCGGGGTTCGCGTCCACGAGCCGCGTCGATTCGGCGGCGGCGATCATCTGGGTGCGGTTGACGAGCAACAGTGCGAAGTGACTGATGACCCGCCGGTCAGCGAGGGAGCGAGCGCGGGCGTTCGTCATGACCACGAAGCGCGGATCGCTGGCATCCACGAACCCGGCCAGCGTCTGCTCGTGGTACAGATGCACGGAGCCGGTGATCGCGTGGCCCGACGTGAAGAGGATCATGCGCCGCGGGCGCTTCTCGATCGCCGGGCGGTCCAGTCGACTCAGCGCGTCCGCCGGTTCGGGCGGCAGCTCCGGTGCTGCACGCTGACCGATGAACGCGATCTCGTCCTGGTTGAGCAGCAGCTCGGGCATCGTCAGGCGCGTCGGGTCCCCGTTCCGACGCAGCAGCCGCGCATCCTGCAGCGACAGGAACCCCCGGGTGTGGTTGACGAGATCGGAGAGCCGATGGAAGCGCCCGATGTCGATCGAAGCGCTCACGCGCAGGTGCGTCCCGATCACCTCGATCGGTTCGAGCCGGCCGCCGCCGACCTCCGACTCGAACTGCATGAACGACAGGTCAGCCCAGCTCATTCACGCCCTCTCGGTGTGTCCTGGCGACCCCATGCGATCCAGCAGCGTCCTGCTGCGGCGGGCCGGTCACCGGGGCGCGAACGGACGCCGGTCTCGGTCGTGGCCGGCGTCCCGGATGCTGGTCGCAGAGGCGGTGTTCACGATGACCGCCGGTGTCGCGGCGAGGCTCGCGCCGTTTGCCGCCACGACGATCGTCGCATTGGTCAGAGGTACGAAGGCCGGGCGGCGATGAAGGTTGGCGATAGGATCGGCCGCGGCAGGCGCATGGAGATCGCCGAAGACCGCAAACTCGCCCATGGCGATTTCGACGTACCGGCGCCGCGTCCAGATCCGTCGCTCCGCTGCCGGCCGATCGCCGGGGATGATCAGGAGCACCTGATCGAGCGGCACCTCCGAAGCTGGAACAGTCGAGGCCGACTGGCTCTCGAGGTCCGTGATGGTCACGTCGACCAGGCGCAGTGACGCGACTCGGTTCACCGTGTCGCTGATGCGCTCTCGGGCCCCGCAGAGCGTGCCGGTCGCGATCCGATCGGCCTCGAACAGCTGCACCGGCACCGGATCAGGGCATGAGGCCGCGTGGTCATTCGAGCCCTCCAGCGCTGGATGGGCAGGGCGACCTCGCAGGTGGGAGGCGAGGCTGCCAACGTGGTCTATCACGTCATCTCGCGCACGGACCGCCCTCGCATTCTCGAAACGGGCGGGTGCTCCATCCGGATCACGGCACCACCAGGTGCACGGGGTTGCCGATGATGTTGACTTGCCAGGTCGTCCGGTCGTGCGCCGGCCCCCCCGAATAGGTGTACTTGATCTGCCACCAGCCATTCTGGGGTGCCGTGTAGTCCGGAGGGATCACCGCATCGAGCACGACCCAGTGCCCGTTGTAGTACCGGTTGCCGTTGTACGTCGTCACCAGGGGACTCGTCGTGAGGCCGCTTGGGGTGGGCCTGAGGTTCCCATTCACGCCAGCGTCGTAGTAGCGGTACTGCGCGGGCGTGTAGCCAGTGGCTGTCGGGATCATGACTTGCATGGACGCGTTTCCCTGGGCGTCACCAG
The DNA here is from genome assembly GCA_021825385.1 of Chloroflexota bacterium. Classification (GTDB taxonomy): domain Bacteria; phylum Chloroflexota; class Limnocylindria; order Limnocylindrales; family CSP1-4; genus JAKAHU01. Next base: position 9,181 of record JAKAHU010000030.1, read on the forward strand.
GATCAAAGAGACGGATCTCTGCGGTCTTCCCGGCGCTGGTTGCGTCGATCTGCGCCAGATAGAGGTTGGTCGTGCCCGAGTTCATGTTGGCGTAAATGGACATCGCGCCGAGCCCGTAGACCTGCGGTTGGGTGCCGCTGGTCGCAACGGCCCGGATGGCGAACTCATTCGTGGCGTTACCCACCAGGGACGTCCCGACGTTCAGGCGGTAGATGCCCGGCGTCGGATCGTTGATGGTGTAGTACGTGACCCAGTTTCCGACGTAGTCCCGGAGCCCGTAATCCCAGTGCGCGTATGGCGAGGTGCAGGCGCTCGGATTACCGATTCGCGTTGATCGATCGTAGCCTGGGTAGGTGGCCTGGGTGAGCTGCGTGTCGTCGGCGTAGTTGTAGGGGGTAGATGATGGCGCGTAGAGCGTGAAGGTGGTGTTGATTGCTTCGCCGCCGCCACCCGGATAGAGGTTCCCGATTTCGCCAGTGTCGTTGTACTGGGACTGGCGAGCACAGAACTCCGGATCGTAGAGGGAGACGGTGATTGCTCCTGTTCCTGGTGCCACCTCGATCCCGTAGTTATAGGCTCCCGGGTCGCCGGTCGAGGGAGCGATGTACTGGGGGTTCGTGACGCCCGCATCGTCCACACGCATCACCTTGGTCGCGTACGGGTCCCCGTTCTCCTTCGACGTGTTGGTCCCCTGGATGGCACCCCAGAAATTGAGGGGGTTGCCGTGCAGGTCTTGCGCCGTGGGCATGCCGAAGATGTTGAGTGGACTCCCCATGGGGACCGGCAGCTGGAATTGCGCTTCCCCTACGCGGGTGGCCGTCAGCGAGTTGATGCCGAAGATCCGCATGAAGAAGGTTTGCACCGGCGCCGACACCGTGACATCCATCTGGGTCGCCATGTTCTGGTCCTGATGCGCCGTGACCTGCGCTCCCGCGACGTTGTTGGTGTAGCCGTTGCGGCTGGCCTCGCTCTGGGATGCCGCCACCCCTTGCGATGCCTGGGCCGGCAGGTACACCACGCCGGCGAGGGCCGCCGCGTCGGCGGCACGCTGCACGCGCAGCGTGTTGATCCAGTACCACGACATGTCGATGACGAGCGCAGAGAGCCCGAGGAGGACGATCACGGACATCGCGAAGAGCACGATCGTCTGCCCGTGTTGACGGCGACGACGCTCGCAGGTGCGTCGCCGCGTCTTGTGGAGCAAGCGCTCAGGCGGCAGGTGCAGTTTCATCGGAGTGCCTCCACCCTCAGTTGGTCGGCTCAATGGCCATGACCGTTCTGTCCGACATGGGCAGGGTCGAAGCCTGAGAACCGCCGATCAACCGGATGGCACCAGCGAGGGGCGTTGTCAGGTGATAGGTGTACGAGATGCTGATCCCGAGTTCATCGGCAGGCGAGCCACTGCGGCGGCTTGATGCCGGCCAGGCGGGAATGGCGGGACCTGTGAAGTCGAGTGGAGGTGGGTTCTGCTGGCACGGCACGAGTGGGCCGGCGTGCGGCGTGTAACGCCACACGTTTGAGGCGTTCGCTATCGGGTTGCCGGCACTGTCTGCCTTGTAGATCGTGATGGACCCCACAGACGGCAGGGCAACCATCGAGCCGGGCGACTTCAGGACACGTTCCACGGCCGCGATGATCAAGGGGTCCACATCGTTGCTCGTCATCGGTCGCGGGCTGCCAGTGACCCCATCCACGCAGGACGGGTCGAGGTTCGTGCCGCCGCCGCCCACCCCGGAGGCCAACGCGGCCCCGGCCCTGGCACCCTCACGAGAGGCGTACGAGATCGACATAAAGTCATTAAGCGCGAATCCAAACTCGAGCATGCCGAGAAGAATCACCAGGAACACCGGCACGAGTAGCGAGAACTCGACCAGGGCTTGGCCTCGGGCGTCACGCGTCGTGCGGACGCGATCCACCCAGCCTCGGCTGCGATTCACAGGACCGGCTCCATGCGCATCACGTTGGACCACGTGAAATCAAGCCAGCCCCGTGCCGAGCCGGGCAGAAATGGGATGAGATTCGGCAGGGGCGTGTGATAGAAATAGCGATAGGTGACGCTCACGCCGATCGTGTCGAGCGGGACCGTCTGGCCCGTCTGATCATTCAAGCAACCCTCGAGGTCGTTGCAGCGTGCGCTCGCTGGGAAGGTAGCCGCTCCCACCAGCGCATACGGCAACGTTCCGAAGGGGCAGGTCGTGGTGCCCGTCCGTTGGTAGACGTTCTGGATGCCGGGCATAGGCTGCCCGAATCGATCTGCCTGGAAGATCGTGACCGTCTGGATATCGGTGTTGTCGAGCGGCGGTGTCACGTCCTCCTCGACCTTCCGCAGGATAGTGCAATCCGCCGAACTCTGATTGCCGGCCTCCGCCGCAATCAACGATGCATCTCGAGTGGTGAAGTTGATTGCCAGGGTGCTGTTGAACACGAAGGCGAACTCGATCAGTCCGATCAGCAGGAGCAGGAAGATTGGGATGACGAGGGAGAACTCAACCAACGACTGGCCGCTGTCGGTCCGTGTGATGATCTTGGGTCGCGTCGCCGCCATGCTGGCCTCGTACGGAGGGACGAACCGGTTGTTCGCGAGACCGTACGCTATTGGCCGAACCTTACTGAGTAAATATCCGGTGAGGCTGTGGTGGCACGGCGCACCATTTCATGACGTCCGGCGCATGAACAGCAAGCAGAACCGTAAGCAATTGCGTGCCATTGGTGTTCAACGTACGCCCACTGCGCGCGGTATAGCGCAAGCAATCGGGCAAGGTGGCCGGTGTCATGACGCGCAGGGAGCGGTGAATCAGGCGGGTTCGACAGCCAGTTCCGCCGGGATCGTGAAAGCGAATATTGCACCACCGCCGGGCGCATCCTCGTACCAGATGCGTCCTCCCATCGCGCGCAACAAGCGGCGGGCAACGTTCAATCCAAGACCAGTGCCCTCTTGATCGGCCGCGTTCGCTCCGCGCTGGAAGCGCTCGAAGATGCGCGTTCGATCGGTGGCAGGGACGCCCAACCCCTCGTCGCGCACCCGTACGACGAACGTGTGGCCCGCGGCGGCATCCGGATGGCCGGAGGACGAGGCCCGTGGCTGCAGCGCGACCTCGACGTGGATCGGCCCTGCCGGCGCGTAGCGCAGGGCGTTGTCGAGGAGCACCCAGAGGACCTGCTCGACCCCCGCGCGGTCGGCGACCGCCAGCGCACCGACGCTCCGGTCGACGAGGTCGAGTGACCGGTCGGTGCCCTGCGCATCCCAGACGCGCCGCACGAGCGGGGGCAGGGCGAAGATGTCGGCCTCGGGTTCGTACGCCCCCGCATCGAGGCGCGACAGCGTCAGGAGCTGCTCGACCACGTGGGCCAGCCGATCGGCGTTCGCATGGATCGCACGCGCCCGCTCCGCCACGTTGGCGGCCGGCTGGTCGGCCAGGTCGTCGGACATCACGAGAACTCGGGTGAGCGGGCTCTGCAGGTTGTGGCTCACACCGCGCAGGAAGTCGCGCTGGAGCTCGTTGACGCGTCCCAGGCGGACGGCACGCCGGCTGGTCTCGGCAAAGAGCCCCGCGTCCCGGACCACGACCCCGGCCTGGCGCGCGAACAGCTCGAACAGGGCATGGTCGGCGGTCGACCAGCCCGCCACCTCCGGCGACGAGCACTCGAGCACGGGGGCGTCGGGCTGGCCCCAGATCCGTGCGCGGGCGACAGATGCGCCATCCGGCGGGGCATCGACCACCGAGGCGGGATCGAAAGCCTGGACGTGACCGTCGGGAGTGACCAGACGGCAGCCATCGAGCCCGAAGACCGCACGGGCCGCGGCGACCACGTCGGCCGCGAGCGCCTCTGGCGCGCGGTCAGGGCGCAGGTTGTCGAGCGCGTCGACCGACTGCCAGACGAGGCGTTCCCGGCGCTCGAGTGCGGCGGCCAGCCGATTGTGAGAGCCTGCGAGACGCTCGAGAGGATCCCGGTCGCCGGCGGGCAGGCGGATCGCGAGGTCGCCGCGTGAGACGGCCGTGATCCCGTCGCCGACCGGCTGCAGGCGCTGGCGCAGTCGCCGCGAGAGATAGAGGGCGAGCAGGAGCGCGAGCGCCAGGGTCAGGGCGAGGGTGGCCACCAGGAACAGCCGCAGGTCGTTGCCCAGGATGCCCACGGCCGAGAGTTCGCTCATCACGGCCACCGCGCCGATGACCTGGCCGTCGGGGCCGGTGAGGGCGGTGATGGCGTCGACAAGGTCCGGCGCCGGATGCTGGACGACGGTCTCACCCGCGGGGAGCCCGGCGACGTCCGGTGTCCCGAGCTGTTGCGCCAGCACGCGATCGCTCTGCACGAGCGGCCTCCCGTGACGGTCGTAGACCGCGACGTCGATGTTGGCGAGCTGGCGCACCTGCAGCGCAAAGCGCGCGTCGATCCGGCGCGCGAACGCCATGGCCGCCGGATGCGTCGCCGCGAGCGCGACGCCCGGCCCGGTGCGGCCCGCGAGGTCGATGGTGCCCGCGGCGACGAGGTAGAGGCCGGTGCCCAGGTCGGCGTAGGCCGGGACCGGCGTGGCGGCGGGCCGCGTGGTCACCTCCTGGCGGAGGAAGGCCGCGACCCGGGCCGTCACTGCGGGGTCGCCCGCGGCGATCACGTGGGAACCGATGAGCAGGACCGCCGCGTCCACGTGACCCTGTGCGACTTGGAAGTCGGTCACCGTGCTGCTGATGCCGGTCTCATTGTCGGCGGCGACATCGGCCTGCAGCACGCTCCAGGCGGTGTAGCTGTCGAGCAGGGTCTGCAGGTCGGACGCGTCGCGGGCCAGGATGGACGCGACGCTGCCCGCCGCCTGCCGTGTCCGCGTGTCAGCCTCCTGGCCGACCACGATTCCCGTCTGACGCATGGTCAGAACCCAGAAGAGGAGCAACGGCAGTGTGGCGAGCAGCAGCTGCGAGAGGGTCTGTTCCCGTTCGTACGAGAGCCACCGCCGCCGCGGCGACCCACGGTCGCGGGCGCCGGATGGCTGTGTCACGCTGCAGGAACCAGCCGATAACCCACGCCGCGTTCCGTGAGCAGGTAGCGGGGGTGGTCGGGGTCGATCTCGATCTTCTGGCGGAGTCGGCGGATCGCAACCCAAACGTACGACGGATCGGCCGCGTCGATTTCGCTCCAGCCGTGCAGCGTGAGCTGGTCGGTGGTCACCACCTTGCCCAGGTTGGCGGCGAGGGCCGTGAGCACGCGCACCTCGGTCGGGCTCAGCTTCACGCGCTTGCCAGCCACGAAGCACTCTTTCCGTTCGGGCACGAGCGTCAGGTCCGGGCCCAGTCGAATCTCGCGGCCGGGGATCTGCGCGCCGAGCCGTTGCCGGACTCGCTTGATCCGCGCGCGCAGCTCGGTGTACTCGAAGGGCTTCGTGATGTAGTCCTCGGCGTAGCGCTCGATCAGCTTGACCTTGCTTTCGCCTGCCGTGATGGCCGAGAGCACGATGATCGGCAGGTCAGCGCGTCGCTTGATCTGCGCGGCCACCTCCTCGCCATCCATGCCGGGCATCATCAAGTCGAGCACGATGATCTCGGGCCAGCCCTTGTCGAGCTGCTGGAGCGCCTCCTTTCCCGAGCGCGCGGTCGACACGCTGAACCCGTCGCGCTTCAGGCGTTCGGCGAGCTGGACCAGTAGCTGGACATCGTCGTCGACGAGCAGAATCCGTCGCGCGGCAGGTTGGCGCCGGCGTGCGCCGGAGAGTGGGCGACGATTAACGGCTCGCCCCGCTTCCGTTTCCTGCAGCGTTGCTGCTTGATCCGCCGTTGGCCTTGCCATTTGCATTGCCATTCCCGACCCCTCCGGCGTTCTTGTTTCCCCCGGCATTCACCGTGTTGATGGGATTTCCGCGCGCGCCGCGGTTTCCATCGTTGTTCGCGTCAGAACCGGCAATCGCGGGGCTTCCACCGTTGGAATAGACACCGGCCTTGCCGCTCGCACTTGCGCTGGTGGTGGAGTTGATGGTCAGGTTCACGACCGCGTTGGCATGTTGCGTGCCGGCAGCGTCCGGCTTCCCAGCACCATTGCCATTCCCAACGTTGCCGTTGCTTCCGGGGACGCCACTGGTTCCAGCGCCGGCGCCGTCGGGGATGGGGATTCCGGTAACGTGCGCGTGGCCGTCGGACTTGCCAGTGGCCTTGCCATTTCCGACGCTGTTGCCGCTCCCGGTGCCGCCACCATTGCCGCTCCCTGGGTTGTTCCCATTCGCGGCGGCACCATGAGCATTCCCGCTGTTGCCGCTGTTTCCGGGGATGCCGCTGGTTCCAGCGCCGGCGCCACTGGGAACGGGGGTTCCGGTGACAGGCGACTGGCCATTGGCCTTGCCGTGTGCCTTGCCATTCCCGGCACCATTACCTCTCCCCGGGGCGTTCCCGTTTCCGACACCGTTTCCTGGGGCGTTTCCATTTCCGTGGCTGTTCCCATGGCCAGACCCGTTGCCGACGCCGTTCCCGTCGCCGAGCCCCTTGCCCCCGGCGTTGCCGTTTCCGGCGCCCTCGCTCGACGCCCAGGCAGGAGGCCCGTGAGGCGGATCCGGCCGAGGCACCTCGGCCGACCCGAGGCTCCCGCTGGGTTCGGCAGGCGGAGCGGGCGTGGGGGTGGAACCTGGCGGTAGCACACGAACGACGATCCCGGTCGGCGGGCCGCTTGAGCCGAAGCTGATCGCCAGTACGACGCCGGCGCTGTTCCGGAACAGGAACCACCCTGCTGCTTCGCCCGTTGGGAGATATCCCGCCGCCCTGAGCTCGGCGACGTAGGCGAGCCGGGCCTGGGCCGGCGGCAGGTTCGTCGTGAAGCCGTACACCATGGCGTTTGCGTCCGTTCCGCCGCCCTGCGCGCCCATGACAAGCGTGGCCTGCGCCGGCATCGGGATGTCCGAGGGCAGCACCGCCTGCGAGGCCGCTCCGCTGCCCCCTGTCGCACACGCGGCGGCCAACACCGCGGCCCCCACAAGTGCCCCACACCTCGCGCTCGCGTTCCGAAACTTCACGAATGCGAACCGCCTTGAGCTGTGCCCCGAACTCCGGGAGCGCCATCGTAGCAGTGGTCCGTCGGCTCGTGCTCGTCGTGGCGCATATCCGCAATCTGCACTGAAATGTTGAAGCATGGTAATCGGTAAGGTTCGGCCGGTTGTCGAGCCGAGTTCTTGGATGCAGGCCCAATTGAGAGCCGAGCGTCGCAGGTTCTAGGCGCATGGAATCATGCAAAGTTGCCCGGTATATCGCTGTGGTTTGGCGGCTGAACAGAGCAATGAGTCGCTGTCGTTCATGGTGCTGCTGGTCACCGGAAAGTGCGTCTCACGTCCTTCATTGTGCGTATGATAGGCCGCAACGTCAGGCGAAAGTACTGGACGAGCAGGTACCAATGGGCAAGAATGGCCTGGTCAAGCACTGGATCTGTTTGGCCCTGTCCAGCCGGGCAACTGCACTTATTCGAAGATCCTCGCGTATCGAGGGAGGCTGACATCGATGGACTCGCTCATGAATCCGCACGGAGGGGGCAGGCGGGTGCGCGGACGTGCTCTCACCGTTGGCACGGCGACCGTCGGGCTCGTCGCGCTCATGCTTGTCGGCACCGCCGGCACTGTGCTGGGACATGCCGTCACGGCCGTCTCCGGGACGGTCGACTGCGCTGGCAACTACACCATCTCCGTGACAGGCGACGTGTACGACCCGGTTCACCTATTCATCACGGTTGGTGGCACCACCATCGACGAGGGTCTGCAGGGGAGCAACCAATCCACGCGGACTTTCGGCCCGTATACGGGCACGGGGGCTTACGCGGGCGAGCCGATCGCGGCCTATCCGAGCGACAACCCAAACAATCGCGCCACGAACACGCTGGTGGCACAGCCGTCGGACTGCCATGCAACCCTGAAGCTGGTCAAGCAGCTCAGCGGGAACGCGCCGTCGGGCGATCACGCAAGCGACTGGACGCTCTCGGCCACAGCGACTGACGCAAGCACCCCGGCCCTGACCGGCAAGACTCCCGTCACGGGCCAAGTCGCTCCCGGCACGTACAACCTGTCCGAGTCCGGCGGGCCGAGCGACAGCGGGAACTACACAGCCAGTTCGTGGGCTTGCGTAAGCAACTCGTCCGGTGGGGGCGGCGCTTCGAACGTCGTGTCCAGCAACCCCCTGACGCTCGCTGCCGGTGACAGCGTCACCTGTACCATCACCAACTCCTACAGCCCGCCCCAAGGCCCGACCGTGAACCTGACCGTCGAGAAGCTGATCTGCCCGAGCTACGGGGTGGTGCCCGCCAACAGCAACTACGCGAGCGAGGCGGACTACCCGAACGGGAAGACGCTCGACACGAGTTACCAGACCGCCCTCACTAATCCGGTGACCGACACCCCAGAGGGATGCGTGCCGGCCAGCGGGTGGCAGTTCGACGTCGGGACCGGCGCAGGCGGCCATGACTACATTGGGACCGTCGCGCACATCCTCACGACGGGCTCCGGTGGTACCGCGACACTCGTGCTCAAGTCTGCCGAGGTGGCCATGATCCAGTCCGCGAAGACATGGGATCAGGGCCTACTCGTCAAGGAGGAGATGCAGGCCGGAGCAACGTTCGGCGAACTCCGCTGTTACCGCGACATCGAGAACGGCGACAACCTGGAGTCGATCTACAACCTGCAGAGCAGCGACGTGACGAACGGCGTCGCGAACCTCTACTGCATCGCCTACAACGTCGCGCCGCCGGGCACGATCATCGTCAAGAAGGTCGTCGCCAACGCCTACGGTGGATCGACCAACCCAGCGCAGTTCTCGCTCTATGTGCAGGACTCGAAGGAATCCAATGTGCCCGGCAGCCCGGCAGCCGGATCGCTGACCGGCACCTCCTACACGCTCCCGGCGGGCACGTACTCCGTCGGGGAGACCACGCCGATCCCGTCCGGCTACCAGCTGACGGACATCTCGTGCGGCCCGCAGTCGGACCAGCAGAGCACCGTCCCGGCAGGACTGGACTCTTCGACACCGGCGAATCCGGCGACGGTCGATCTGGTCTCCGGCGAGACGGTGGTCTGCACTGTCACGAATGACGGGATCCCGCCGCAGCTGACGGTGGTCAAGCACGTCGACAACTCGGCCGGCGGCACCGCCTCGGCTTCGGACTTCCAGATGACGGTGAACGGGACCAACGTCCAGCCTGCCGCTTCCTTCCCGGGGAGCGAGACGGGTACGACGGTCACCCTCAACGTCGGCTCCTTCAGCGTCACCGAAACCCACCGACCCAACTACGTCGAGACCACCTCGGGCGATTGCTCCGGCGCCATCGCCCTGGGTGACCAGAAGACCTGCACGGTCACCAACACCTACATGCCGCCGCCCCCGCCTCAGCAGGGTTTCTTCTACTTCACCAAGACGGTGACCGGGAACCTGAATGGCTGGGCCGGGGGCACGTTCAGCTTCACCGTGACCTGCAACGGGCAGGCCAGCAGCGTCAACCTGCCCGTGCCCGCCTCGGGCGGCTCGGTCTCGTCGCAGGTCTTCGGCCCCTTCAACCCCGGCGTGACCTGCTCCGTCTCCGAAGGCGCGCTTCCGGCAGCCGGCACCAACGCCACCTGGGTGAACAGCCCGACGTACTCGCCGGCGGCGAGCGTCACGGTCATCAAGGACACGAGCACGACGGTGACGGTGACGAACACGCGCACCATGACGTCCACCCCGCCACCGACATCCACCCCTACCCCCACGCCCCCGGCAACTCCCACGGCATCGGCCACGGCTTCACCGTCGCCGAGCGGCTCGGTCCTGGGTGCGACCGGAAGGCCGGGAAGCACGGGCGGCGTTGAGGGCGTGACCAGTCCGCCCTCTCTGCCGCCTACGAACAGCGCACCTGCTGGAGACGGCGGCCAGAGCAACGACAGCCTGCTTCTGCTCCTGGGCGCTCTCGGCGCGACGTCGATGGCCCTGGTCGGCGTGACCGGTCTCCGCGGTCGTCTCCTGGAACGCCCGGATCGGCGGTGAGCTGCTTCTCCCGGGGCCGATGAGCCCCATCCGGCAGACGACGGGCGGTGACCCTGACGCCGCCCGTCGTCTCAACTCCCCGCCCGCGGACGTCCTGCACAAACCCGGCCGTCGCGAACCCGAACCGCGACGCGGTCAGGGACGTCGGCCAATCCAAGGTCGGCGACGCGGACCACCACCTCGGGGCGACCTCCGTTGTCCCGGCCGGCATCATTGCGCTGATGGCCGAGAGACTTGACCTCTATGCGATCGGTGGACCCGCGGACGCCGCGCGCGGAGATGCGTGCCGCGTACCGGGCGCTCGCGCGGCGTCATCATCCCGACCTCGCAGGCGGCTCGCACGAGAAGATGGCCGCGCCCAACAACGCCTGGTCGGTCCTCAGCGACCCCGTCGCGCGCGCCGAGTACGACTGGGACGTTTGCGCCGGGGCTGAAGCCAGCGGCTTGTGACACACTCGATCAGTCGCTCCGACCAGATCACCGACGCCGCGACGGGCGAGCTACCGGCAGCACTCGCCGGATTGATCCAGCCACGTGGTCCGCGTACTGACCGACCTCGCCTACCAGCTCGAGCAGCGCAGGGTGTGCGTACGAGGATGCGAGCGCGGCCAGGACGAGCACCACGCCGAGCCACGCCCCGAGCGTCGTGTAGGTGCTGATCGCGAGCGCCGCGGCGAGGGCGATCTCGCGGCGCACGATCAGCATCGCGGGGATCGCGAAGAGCAACCCGAAGAAGTGCAGGTCGGGCGACCCGATCAGCGTCAGCAGGCCGACCCAGGCCGCGGCGTGCCGGCGGGGCACCGCGAACACGAGCAGCACCGACAGCAGGCCGCCGGCGACGGCGAGCGGGAACGGCAGGAAGTGCAGCAGCGAGATGCCGCCGACGGACAGTCCGGGCTGCGCGGCGCGGCGCGCCTGGGCGAGCCAGTCGAACCAGATCGGGAGGCCCGTCAGGGGAAGCGTCACGAGGACGAGCGACACGGCGGCGATGACGCCGAGCACTCCGGCTTTCGGCCGCCGCCGGAGCAGGTAGAGCCAGGGGTGGACCTGCGACGTCTTCAGCAGCGCGATGAACACGCCGAGCACGCCGTCGACGAGGGCCGGACGGGGACGCACCTCGGCAGCCGTTTCGGGAGCGGAATGATCCGCGCTCACGTCGCGGTCGCGGATCGGTCGCACCCGCGCGAGGATCGATGCCCCGTCGGGAGCGGAGGGTGCCTGCCCGGGTCGGTCGACGAGGAGCGCGACGAACGCCGCGAACAGCAGCACCTGGACGTTGAGGCCGAGCAGCGGCTGCAGGTACGGCGCCCAGGCGAGCGCGAGCGGCCACGTCCAGGCCGGCATCCCGAGTCGGCGCAGTGTCCAGACCGCGGCGCCGAGGCTGAGCGCGCCCCACGCGATCGCGACCGGTTCGAGCGGGAGCGTGGCGAACGGTGCCACGAAGGGGAGCACGAACGGCGGATACAGGAACGGCTGGCCGGGTCCCGACGTGACCGCGAAGCTGGAGGCGAGGTACGGCTGGCCGCCGTGCAGCCAGCGATCGGCGGCTCGGAGCGGGATCTCGATGTCGACCGCGAGCGGGTACGTGGGTGCCAGTCGCAGGAGCGTGGCCAGGACGGAGACGGCGGTGATCGCGGCGAGCGTCGAGCGCAGCAGGGTATTCGCGAGCGTCCCGGGCACGACCAGCGCGGGTGGCCGCGGCCGCCAGCCGGGCGGTGGCGTCACCTGCCAGGCAGGCTCGTCGGGAGCGGCCGACGAGCGGTCTCCGGCTCGCGTGCGCGGTTCGCGCGCGTCCCGTGTGCGCTCTTCGCGCCTGGCCCGCGTGCGCTCCGCGCGCCCCTCCCGCGTGTCGTCTGTCACCGCCCCATTGTCGCGGCAGCGCATTTCGCCCGCCATCGACGGGGCATTTCCGGCGCCTCAGCGCCCCTTCTCCGCCCTGCGGTCGTGCGGTAGCATCCACCTCCCATGGCCGTTCCCCATGCAGCGCGCGACGCTGTGCCGTTCGAGGCTGACCGCGTGCCTCCGCTCATCGAGGCGCGGGGCCTCGTCAAGCGCTTCGGGACG
>JAKAHU010000269.1 GCA_021825385.1 Chloroflexota bacterium
CGTGGAACACGCGATCGGGTCGGGGCGCTTCCGGGACCTGACGGTCGAGGCATTCGTCGAGCGGCTCGCGTCCTCCGAGCCGGTTCCCGGCGGCGGCTCGGCGTCGGCGATCGCCGGCAGTCTGGGGGCGGCGCTCGTGGCGATGGTCGCCGGTCTGTCGGCCGGGCGTGAGCGGTACGCAGTCCACACAGCGACCCACCTGGAGGCGGGCGCGCTCGGGCGACGCCTGGCGGATCGGTTCCTGGCCCTGGCCGACGAGGACGCCGCCGCCTACGCGGCCTTCGCCGCGGCGATGAAGCTGCCGCGCGGAACGGACGACGAGAAGGCCGCCCGAACTCGGGCGCTGCGCTCGGCCGCTCGTGTTGCGGCCGAGGTGCCTCTGGCCTGTGTCGAGGCGTGCCTGGAGCTCGTTGCGGCCACCGAGGCGCTCGCCGGCCGGAGCAACCGGAACGCCTCGAGTGACTTGTCGGTCGCTTCGTACCTCGCCGAGGCCGCGGCCCGGGGCGCCGCCGAGAACGTGCTCGTGAACCTGCCCTCGGTCGGCGATCCGTCGTGGGCGGCCGAGGTCAGTGAGCGGGTCACCACGCTCCTCGGCCGAGTCGAGTCGCTGGCCGCCGCCACGCGCGCGGTGGTCCGGGCCGCGACCGAGCGCGACCCGCTGCCGGCGGGCGGTCTGCCGCCGATGGCCGATCCGCGGGCCTGACGGATGGGGAACGAGCGGGGAGTGAGGCCCGAATGAGCGAACCGCGACTCCTCGCCGGGGCCCCGATCGCGGCCGAGATCCGCGCCACGGTCAAGGCGGATGTCGCGGCCTTCCGGCGGCGTCACGGTTACGTCCCCACCCTGGCCGTCGTCCTGGTCGGTCGCGACGCTCCGTCGGCCGTCTACCTCCAGCAGATCCTCAAGGGCTGCCGGAACGTCGGGATCGAGGGGCGCCTGGTCGAGATCCCCGGTCGCGTCTCGGCGGCCCGGGTCCGGCGCCGGATCGCCGAGCTGAACGACGACCCGCTCGTCTCGGGGATCATCGTCCAGATGCCGCTGCCCAAGCGGATCCCCCTGAGCACGGTGATCGAGATCCTCGATCCGGCCAAGGACATCGACGGCATCCATCCCCTGAACGCGGGCCTGATGACCCTGGGCTATGCCGGATTCCTGCCCACGACCGCGCAGGCCGCGGTCGAGCTGCTGAAGCGCTCGGGGATCGAGATCGCCGGTCGGCATGCCGTCGTCGTCGGTCGGTCGAACGTCGTCGGCAAGCCGGCCAGCATCCTCCTCCTGCGCGAGAACGCCACGGTCACGATCTGCCATTCCAAGACCCGCGACCTGGCCGGGATCCTGCGCACCGCCGACATCGTCGTCGTCGCCGTCGGTCGACCCCGGCTCGTGACCGGCGCGATGCTCCGGCCGGGCGCGGTCGTGGTCGACGTCGGGATCAACGTCGTCGAGGGGAAGCTCGTCGGCGACGTCGACTTCGAGTCCGCGAAGGAGGTCGTGTCGGCGATCACGCCCGTACCGGGCGGGGTTGGACCGGTGACGAACGCGCTCCTGATGACCCACCTGATGCGGGCCGCCCGGGCCCAGGCCGACCTGCGCCACGCCGGTCACCCGCTGGCAGGCGCTCGATGAGCGGCTCCCCGTTCCCGTCCGATCTCCAGATCGCCCGTTCGGTCACTCCCCGCCCGATCGCCGAGGTTGCCCGCGACCTCGGTCTTCGCGACGACGAGATCGAGCTGTACGGCCCGACGAAGGCGAAGGTGAGCCTGGAGGCGATCCGGCGCCTGGAGGCGACGAACCCGCGGGGCAAGTACGTGCTCGTCACGGCGATCACCCCGACCCCCCTTGGCGAGGGCAAGACGACGACGACGGTCGGCCTTGCCCAGGGCCTCCAGCGGATCGGCCACCGGGCGGCGGTCGCGATTCGCCAGCCCTCGCTCGGACCGGTGTTCGGGATCAAGGGCGGGGCGGCCGGGGGCGGGTATTCGCAGGTCATCCCGATGGAGGACTTCAATCTCCATCTGACCGGCGACATCCACGCCATCGGGGCGGCCCACAACCTCGCCGCCGCCTTTCTCGACAACCACCTGCACCACCGCAACGCGCTCGGCATCGACCTGCTGTCGATCAGCTGGCCACGGGTCGTCGACATCAGCGACCGGGCGATCCGCCGGGCGGTGATCGGCCTGGGCGGACGCGAGAACGGGATCCCGCGCGAGACGGAGTGGCAGATCACCGTCGCCTCCGAGGTGATGGCCGTTCTCGCCCTTGCCTCGGATCTCCAGGATCTGCGGGCGCGGCTCGGTCGGATCGTCCTGGCCCAGACCTACGACGGCCAGCCGGTGACCGCCGAGGACCTGAAGGTCGCCGGCGCGATGACCGTCCTGCTCCGCGACGCCCTGAAGCCGAACCTCCTCCAGACGCTCGAAGGGGGGCCGGCGTTCGTCCATGCCGGGCCGTTCGCCAACATCGCCCACGGCAACAACTCCGTCCTCGCCGACCGGCTCGCTCTCGTGACGAACGAGATCGTGTGCACGGAGGCCGGCTTCGGGGCCGACATGGGGGCCGAGAAGTTCTTCGACATCAAGTGCCGCCAGTCCGGGCTGACGCCCGACGCGGCGGTCGTCGTGGCCACGATCCGGGCCCTGAAGATGCACGGTGGTGTCGGCCGGATCGTGGCCGGCAAGCCGCTCGACCCGGCCCTGCTCGAGGAGAACGTCGCCGCCGTCCGGGCGGGCGCCGCGAATCTGGCCAAGCAGATCGAGAACGTGACCGTCTTCGGCGTCCCGGTCGTCGTGGCGATCAACCACTTCCCGACCGACACGCCGGCCGAGATCGAGGCGGTCCGCGAGGTGGCCCTGGCCGCCGGTGCCCGCGACGCGGTGCTCACCAGGCACTTTGCCCAGGGTGGTCGGGGGGCGATCGAGCTGGCCGAAGCGGTCTGGGCGGCGGCATCGGCCGGCGCGCCCGATTTCCGGCTGCTCTACCCCGACGAGGCGAGCCTGCGCGAGAAGATCGAGACGATCGCGGTCCGGATCTACGGGGCCGGCGGCGTCGACGAGCTGCCCGCCGCGACGAAGGCGCTCAGCGCCCTGGAGGCGGCCGGCCATGGCCGCCTGCCGATCTGCATGGCGAAGACCCAGTACTCGCTCAGCCACGACGCATCGCTGAAGGGCCGGCCGAGCGGGTTCCGCGTCCCGATCCGCGAGGTGCGCCTTGCTGCGGGGGCGGGGTTCGTCACGGCCCTGCTTGGCGAGATGCGGACGATGCCCGGACTGCCGTCGCGACCGGGCGGCGAGAAGATCGACATCGACGCCGAGGGCAACATCGTCGGACTGTTCTGAGCGGGACGCCGGGGGGCGCCCGCCGCTCGGGCGGCCGGCCTGCTCGGCAGCAGACCCGGATCAGGAGGCGATCAGCCCGGTCGAGAGCGCGAAGCTGAACGCCGTGACCAGTCCGAGCGCAAGACCCAGGATCCCCGCGCCCCAGGCCGCGATGTCCACCGGCCCGAGCGCCATCTCGTCATGGGCGTGCTCGTCATGGGCGCCGACACCGCCGGGGGCCTGATCTCGACCGGCTCCGTGCTCGTCCGCCGGGTGGGCTTGGCCGGCGGCGTCGATCGGCTCGTGGCCGCTGGTGGCATGGTCGTCGGTCATCGTCGAGGAGCACCTCCGGGGCCCATTGTCGCACGTGATCCTGCCCGCGGCCGCGCGCCCGGCCATCCGCGGCCGCGCGCCCGACCCTCCGGTTCAGCCCTCCGGGGGCAGTTCCGGCGGCATCGTCGCTCGGCGCCAGCCCGGCATCCCGAGCCGCCACCAGGCGAACGCGACGACGCCGGCCAGCAGGCCGGCCGCGATCAGCAGGTCGAACGGCTGGAGCGCATGCCGGATCGCCACCCAGTTGTCGCCCAGGACGGTGCCGGCGTAGACGAGGAGCATCGACCAGGGGAGCGCCCCGGCCGTCGAGTAGACGATGAACGGGCGGAGCGGCATCCGGGCCACGCCGGCCGGGAAGCTGATGAACGTCCGGACGATCGGCAGGAGACGGCCGAAGAAGACGGTCGGGCCGCCCCAGCGCTCGAAGAACCGGTCGGCGAGCTCGATCTCATGCTGGCGGATCAGGAGGTAGCGGCCATACCGCTCGAGGAACGGTCGTCCGCCCCACGCCCCGATGCCATAGGCGATCAGTGAGCCGAGGGTGTTGCCGAGGGTCGCGACGACCACGACGATCCAGTAGTTCCACGGCCCGCCGGTCAGGGGCTCGAGCGTCGTGGGGTCGGAGACGAGGAAGCCGGCGAAGGGCAGGATCAGCTCGGAGGGGAGCGGAATCATCGCCGACTCGATCGTCATGGCGACGATGACCCCGAGGTAGCCGACCGCTCCGTACAGGCCGCTCAGGAACGGGATGACGATCTGGTCGATGAAGGCGAGCATCGGAGGTCAGTGACCAGCCGGGGAGGCAGGTGCGCGGCGGAGGGGCGCCGCGACAGGATGCGGGCACGGCTCGGGAGGTAGAGGCGACACGCCCGGCAGCATAGCCGACTATCCTCAGCCCTGTGATCGACCCCCACCCCGGCCCGGACCACCCGCCGAG
>JAKAHU010000031.1 GCA_021825385.1 Chloroflexota bacterium
GCCGCGGTCTGCCTGCGGCCGCCGCGCCGCCCGCCGACGCTGACAGCTAGCCGGCGGTCGCCGTCTCGGCGGCCGCCACGATGGCGTCGAGCTCCGCCGCCACGCCGTCGGCGAACGGCAGCGGCCGGTGGCCGCTGATCGCCGCGAATGCCTTCTCGCGCGCCTCGTCGAGGATGTCCGGGCGGCCGGCCCCCTCGAAGCGGTCCCACGTGCTGTGCCAGCCGAGCCTGGGCATGAACCACTCACCGCCCCGCACGGCGTCACGGGTCGCGGTCCGGGCCAGGAAGTCCCCCACCGGGCCAACCTCGTCGAGCGCCGCCACGACATCGGCCTCGCCCACGGTGCCGTCGAGGCCGCGGGCGAGCCGCCGGCTCATCCGGTAGATCTCGACGTCGATCACCATCGTCTCGAGGCACAGCGTGGAAGCGCCGCCGAGCGACCCGGGGCCGATGAGGATGTCCGGCCACGACAGCACCGGCAGCAGCCAGTTGAGCGTCCGCTCGTAGGTGGCCTGGATGCCCGCCGCGAAGTGGTCCGTGCCGCCGTTGGACGCGGTGACCGGCAGGCCGTAGGAGCGGCCCATCTCGGTGGTGGCCGCGCCGAGCAGCGCGTGCTCGGGCCCGCCGCCGGCCCAGCGCCCGGTGCGCGGCTCCATGGCCGCGAGGGCCGGCGCGTAGATCACCGGCGTGCCCGGTGCCATGGCCTGGACCAGGCACAGGGCGCCCAGCACCTCGGCGTTGCCGGCCACCACCGTCGAGACCAGGCCGGCCGGGGCGGATGAGCCCATCATCGGCATCGGCATGATCGCGATGGGGATGTCCCAGCCGGCCGTGGCGAGGTAGGCGTCCGTGTGCGGTTCCTCCATCGCCAGCGGCGAGACCGGGCAGTAGAGCACGCTGAACGGGTGGAGCTCGCGGACGCGCTCCCGGGAGCCGAAGACGGTCTCGAGGATGCGCAGGAGCCACTCGGCCTGGCGCGGCCCGGCGATCTCGTCCTGGATGTGCTTGCTGAACAGCGCGTGCGTGTCGCGCCAGTGGCGGGCCGAGCGGGCCGGGTCCGGCCCATCCTCGCCCGCGGTGACCATCTGCCAGTACAAGCCCACCTCGTCCATCGTGTCGATGAGCCTGGTGGCGTTGGCCCAGTCGTCCCGCGTCGAGGCGCGCCGCTCCCCGGTGACCGGGTCGTAGAACATCGTGGTCTCGCCGTCCGGCATCAGCGTGCACTCGCCCGCGTTCATGCGCAGCTCGAAGCCCTCGCGCCGACCGCCCAGCGAGAACCTCCGGGGCGCGGCAGCCAGCGACGCCTCAACCAGCGAGCGAGGGAAGCGCACCCGGCGGTCGGCGTGGTCCACCCGGGCGCCGGCCGCCTCGAGGATGCCGCGGGCGCGCTCGGAATCGACCCGCATGCCCGTTCGGGCCAAGACCGCCAGGCTCTTCTCGTGGACCTCGCTGATCTGCGCGTCGGTGAGGACGCGAAGAAGGGTCGGCATGGCTGCTCCGGCACGGGATGCTCGCGGGCGCGGCCGCGACGCTAGCAGAGGCGGTGTCGCGACGGTTGGCCGGGTCGCGCGGGCCGCGACGCTAGCACAGGCGGTGTCGCCACGGGCACGTCGACGCGGCGCGCCTCACCAGAGCCGGAGCTGGTCCGTTCGGCGGAGCCAGGACAAGGCGACGAAGCCGAGCCCGAACCCGATCGCCAAATACAGCCAGGTGAGGAACATGGTCGCGGGCATCACCAGGATCTCGACAAGGATCCACACGATCAGCCCCACGCCGAGGGCGCCGGTCAGCCACGGGGCGGCCCAGTGCCTGAGGATCGAGAGGCCGGCAAGCACCAGCATCCCGACGCCGTTGACGAGGAGCAGGTACAGGCCGGGCACCAGGTAGGACCCGAAGGGGGTCGCCTCGATCCAGCCCCGGGGGAGCTGGACCAGCTGGCCGGTCGGGTCGATCAGGAACATGATCCCGACCGGGATCGCGCCCAGGGCCGTGAGCAGCTCGAGCACCACGGCGATCCAGACGTAGCGGGGACGCCCTACCCGGGCATCGCCCGGCATGACCTGAACGTGCATGATCCACCCTCTCCGCGGACGCGGGACGCCGCGTCGGAGCGAATACCGCGCGAGGCCGCCGCCGCGAGGTCCCTCTGACCCGAAAGCGGCGGATGGTGGGTACACGGCACCAGTGCCTGACAGCCCGTCCCGACGGGCCGGTTGGGGTCGCGCAGTCGCGCCGCGGCATTTGCCGGGGCGCCGTGGCGGGGAGGGCGGGACGAGGATGACACCGGCCCGGGCTCGTCGTCCGCGCCCGCTGTCGCGCCCGCCCGGATACACTTGGGGCATCGGACCCTCCAGCAAACGAGGTACGCCAGTGCCCAGGGAGTACGTCCGCCTCACCACGCCGCTCGTGCGCGACGGCGACCGCAGCTCCCCGCTCCGCCCCGCCACCTGGGACGAAGCGCTGGACCGGGTCGCCGAAGGGTTCAAGGCGGCTGGCGCGGCGCACGGCCCCAAGACCTTCGGGATCTTCAGCTGCAGCCGCTCGACCAACGAGATGAACTACGCAGCGCAGAAGTTCTCCCGGCAGGTGTTGGGATCCAACAACATCGACAGCTGCAACAGAACCTGACACGCTCCCTCTGTCGCCGGTCTGGCGACCGTGTTCGGAGCCGGTGGTTCCACCAACAGCTACAAAGAGGCCGAGGAGACGGATCTCATCCTCCTGTGGGGCAGCAACGCCCGGGAGTCGCATCCGATCTTCTTCCACCACATCCTCAAGGGTGTCCGCAATGGCGCGCGCCTGATCGCGGTGGACCCGCGCCGCAGCTCGTCGGCCCAGTGGGCTGACCTGTGGCTGGGCCTGGACGTCGGCTCTGACGTGGCGATGGCCAACGCGATGGGCCGCGAGATCATCGCCACCGGCCTGGCGGACGACGAGTTCATCCACCGCGCCACCTCGGGCTTCGAGTCGTACCGCGAGCGCGTGGAGCCGTACACGCTGGAGTACGCGGAGCGCGTGACCGGCGTTCCGGCCGAGGCCATCCGCGAGGCGGCCCACGCCTACGCCGCCGCCGACAAGGCGATGATCTGCTGGACGCTGGGGATCACCGAGCACCACAACGGCGTGGACAACGTCCTCTCGCTCATCGACCTGGCGCTGCTCACCGGCCACGTCGGCAAGTGGGGCTCCGGCGTGAACCCGCTCCGGGGCCAGAACAACGTCCAGGGCGGCGGCGACAGCGGCGCCCTGCCGGATCGCCTGCCGGGCTTCCAGCACGTCGAGAACGACGCGCTGCGCGCTGCGTTCGATACGGCGTACGGCGTCGCGATCCCGCCCAAGCGCGGCTGGAACCTGACCGGCATGTACAACGCCATGGAGCGGGGCGAGCTCACCGCCGTCTACTGCATCGGCGAGAACCCGGTTCAGTCCGAGGCGGACACGCACCGGGTGAAGCGGCTGCTGGGCGGGCTCGAGTTCATGGTGGTCCAGGACATCTTCCTGACCGCCACCGCCGAGCTTGCCGACGTCGTGCTGCCGGCCGCCGCCGCCTGGGCCGAGACCGAGGGCACCGTCACCAACTCCGAGCGCCGCGTCCAACGCGTGCGCAAGGCGATGGACCCGCCGGGCGACGCGAAGGAAGATCTCTGGATCATCTTCGAGATCGCCAAGCGGATGGGGCACGACTGGGGCGAGCCCTCGGCCGAGAAGGTCTGGGACGAGTTCCGGAGCCTGGCGCCCGCGTTCCGGGGCATGACCTATGCCCGGCTCGAGGCGGAGGACGGCCTGCAGTGGCCGTGCTACGACGAGAGCCACCCGGGCGAGCCGTTCCTGCACTCGCGCCTGTGGGCGGACCCGGTGCCCGGCAAGCGCGCCCTGTTCGTCCCCGTGGACCATGACCCGCCGGTCGAGGAGCTCAGCGAGGAATTCCCGATGCGCCTCACGACGGGGCGTCGGCTCGATTCGTACAACACCGGTGTCCAGTCCGGCCCGCTGCGGTTCCCGCGGCGCAAGGGCGAGACGCTGGACCTCTGCCCCGAGGACATGCGCGCCATGGGTCTCGAGGAGGGCGAGGTTGTGCGGATCGTGTCGCGACGCGGCCAGGTGGAGGCGCCGGTCAGGACGGAGCGCGCGCTGCGGCCCGGGCTCGCGTTCATGACGTTCCACTTCCCGGACACGGTGAACGTGAACACCATCACGATCGACGCCACGGACCCCAAGGCCGGCACCGCCGAGTTCAAGGCGGCCGCGATCCGGATCGAGAAGCTGGCGCCGGTCGCGGTCGGCTGAGTTCCCGCCGCCTGAGGTCGAGGGCCGGTCGCCACCGCGCGCGTCCCCTCACGCCTGGTCGGCTGCGCCCCACGGGCAGGCGCCGCAATCCGTTCACGCCATTCGCTGGGGCCCGGCTCAGCGTTGCCGTTGGCGAGGGGCCCGCCCGGCTCGCCAGGAGGCGCAGATCGGCAGCGCCTTTGCGCTTGGCGAACCCAAGTCACTCTCGGGTCAGGTGGGGCCCGTCCCAGCGAAGGGGGCCATCCGCCCCACGGCCAGGAGGAGCCCGTGGATGAGCGCCTCGGGCCGCGGCGGGCACCCGGGCACGAAGACGTCCACGGGCAGCACCTCGCCCACGCCATCCCGGCCGGCGTAAGTGCCGGCGAACACGCCCCCGCTGATCGCGCACGCCCCGACCGCCACGACGAGCCGCGGCTCCGGCATCGCCTCGTAGGTGCGACGGGCGGCCTCCTCTAGATTACGGGTCATGATCCCGGTGACGAGGAGCAGGTCGGCATGGCGCGGCGAGGCCACGAAATCGACCCCCAGGCGCTGGACGTCGTGGTACGGGTTGAGGAGGGCTGAGATCTCCCAGTCGCAGCCGTTGCACGAACCAGCGTCGAGGTGCCGCACGTGGAGCGAGCGGCCGAGGAGGCGATGAACGGCGCGCCGCAGTTCGGCGGCCTCGTCAGGCTCGACTGTCCCGGCCGGCTCGACCGTCCCGGCCGGCTCGACTGTCCCGGCCGGCTCGACTGCCGGCATGGCGTCCCGGTGGCGATCCGTCACGGCGCGGCCCTCCACGTCCGCCGGATCACGAGGTCCTCCCTGCGCTCGACGGCCAGCTCGATGCGGTTCCCGAGCCGGATCGCCCCGGTCGGGCACGCCCGCTGGCAGGCGCCGCAGAAGACGCACGCGCCGGCGTCGAGCGACCAAGTCGAGTCCGCGACGCGGATCGCGTTCGCGGGGCAAACCCCGACGCACGCCGCGGTGCCGTCGCAGCGGTCCGCGTCCAGCTCCGGCAGCCCCCGCGCGGCCGGCGGCAGGTCGGGCGGCACGTCGGGGTACCGGCTCGTTGCCGGGCCGCGGCGGAGCGGGCGAAGGATGCGGTCGAGGACATCGAGGGGCATCGTCAGCGGTCCGTGCACGCGTAGCAGAGCTCGAAGCTCTTGTTGATGAGCGGGAAGTCGGGCACGAGGTTGCCGGGCACGGCCGCGGCGACCACAGGCCAGTTGGCGAACGAGGCGGAGCGGAGGTGGAGGCGATCAACCGTCCCGTCGGCGCCCGCGCGAAGCCACACCCACGACGCGCCCCGTGGGCCCTCCACGCCGGCGACCGACGACTCGCCCACACGCGGCTCGGCGGCAAGCGGCGCTGCGATCGCGCCTCCGGGCAGCCTGGCGAGGGCCTCACGCAGGAGGCGAAGCGACTCGTGGGCCTCCTGCGCCCGGACATGGACGCGTGCGGCCACGTCGCCCGCGGCGGCACCGGCCACGCTGACGGCGAACTCGTCGTATGCGGCATACGGCCGGTCACGGCGCAGGTCGCGGTCGAGACCGCTCGCGCGGGCGGCGACCCCGAGCGCGCCCAACGCCTCTGCCGTCTCTCGCGTGACGACGCCCGTCCCGTGCAGCCGCGACATGACTCCCTCGGAGCGGACCAGCGCTCGGACGGCCGCAGCGAGCTCCAGGCCGACCGCGTCGAGGGTCGTCAGCAGCGCGGCGAGGGCGCCCTCGTCGAGGTCGGTCGTCAGGCCGCCCGGGACGACCATGCCGACTAGATACCGATGGCCGGTCAACGTGTCGTTCGCCCGGAGCAGCCGCTCCTTGAGCAGGCCGAGACGGGAGGTCCCGGAGTGGAACCCGATGCCCGCGCAGATGTTGCCGAGGTCACCGACATGGTTGTAGAGCCGCTCGAGCTCGCCGAGGAGCACCCGCGCCCAGCGGGCCCGCGGCGGGACAGTTGTGCCCGTCAGCTCCTCGACGGCCTGCGCGTACGCCATCGCGTGGGCGACCGCGCACACCCCGCAGGCGCGCTCGACGAGCGGGGCCGCGGCCGCGAGCGGGCGTCCCTCGGCGAGTTTCTCGAGCCCGCGGTGCACGAACCCGAGCCGGGCGTCGAGGTGCAGGACCCGCTCGCCGATCGCGGAGAACCGGAAGTGCCCGGGCTCGATGATCCCGGCGTGGATCGGGCCGACCGGGAGCTGGTAGACACCCTCGCCGTGGACCTCGAACGGGACGAAGTGGCGGTCGGCCTCGGGTGGCCGGGCGTTGGCCGGCGTGTCCTTTCGCAGCGGGTGGTAGCCCCGGGGCCAGCGCTCGTGGAGGACGAGGCGCCGCGGGTCGGGGTGGCCGGCGGGGACGATCCCGAGCAGGTCGCGCGCCTCGCGTTCATCCCAGTGCGCCGCGGGCACCAGCGGGGTGATCGACCGGTACGTCGGCTGCGCCAGCGGCAGGTCCGCCCGGAGCCGGGCGAGGCGGCCATCCGGGCCGGCGGCGATCGCCTCGACCGCCAGGCCCTCGCCGCCGACGCCGCGCTCGTCGAGACCCACGAGCATGACGAACCGGCCGCCCGCGGCAACGGTGTCCGCGACGCGCGGGCCCAGGGCGTCAGGCGCGACCGGCTCCACCGCCCCGTCTCGGGCCGCGGCACGGGCCTGGCCCGAGGCGACCGGCGCAGCGCCCCCGGTCTCCGGCGGCTCAGCCACGGCCGCCTCCGAGAACGATCACGACCTGGCCAAGCGCCGCCGCGAGCGGCGAGGGCGTCCAGAGCCCCGCGACGACGACTGCCGCGAGGGGAACCCCGAGGAGCAGCGCCCAGCGACGCGAGGCCGGGGGTTCTCCCGCGGGGCGCCCGGGGGGACCGACCGACACCCGGACCACGTGGAAGAGGAGGCCCGCCACCGCTAGCGCGAGGATCGCGGCCGCGGCTCCGGCGGCCGGGCCCCAGCCCGCCTGAACGCCGCCCAGGAGGATCGCGATCTCGGCGACGAAGATCCCGGACGGCGGCAGCCCGGCCAGCGCGAGCGCGGCCAACACGAGAGCCCGGCCGGCGGCCGGCGAGCGGACGAGGCTGCCTCCCAGCCGTCCTATCCGGCGACTCCCGCGTTCGGCGACCAAGCGTCCGGCGGCGAGGAAGACGGTCGACTTGGCCAGGCCGTGGCTGAGCAGGTGGAGGGTGAGGCCGAGCAGCGCCAGGTGGCCCCCGAAGCCGAGGGCCAGCGTCGCCAGCCCGAGGTGCTCGATCGAGGAGTAGGCCAGGAGGCGCTTGAGGTCGCCCTGGGCGACGATGAACGGAAGGGCCGTCGCGAGACTGAGGAGCCCGAGCACGACCAGCAGGGTCGACGAGAAGGCCGGCCCGAGGGTGGCGACGGTGATGAGGTGGAAACGGGCGAGCGCGTACAGGGCAACCGCCAGCGCCGCCCCCGACAGGAGCGACGAGACCGGGCTCGGGGCCTGGCTGTGCGCATCGGGCAGCCAGAAGTGGAACGGCACGAGGCCCGCCTTGGTGCCGTAGCCTGCCAGGGCGAAAATGAAGGCGAGGCGAACGTACGCCGGGTCCAGTCGCGGAGCGATCGCGACAAGCCGGGTCCAGGCGAGGGCGTCGCTCGTCTCACCGAGCACGCCGACCGACGAAGCGTACAGGAGCAGCGTCCCTAGGAGGGCGAAGCCGATCCCGATCGATCCCAGGATGAGGTACTTCCAGGCGGCCTCGATCGCGGTCGGCGTCCGGGCGAAGCCGACCAGCAGCGCCGAGACGATTGTGGTCGCCTCGATGCCCACCCACAGGAGCCCCAGATTGTCGAGGAGCGGGACGGCCGCGAGCCCCGTCGCGAACCAGAGGAGCAGCGCGTAGTAGCGGCCGGTGTCGTGTGGCCGAAGCCGCCCGGCAGCGCGCTCGTGGGCGAGATGGCCGGGCGAGCCGGCAAAGGCGACGGTGGCGACCACGAGGACGAGTCCCAGCACGTATGCGCCGAGCGCGTCGACCACGACCAGGCCGCCGAACGCCCGGAGTGGACCCTCGACAAACACGCGCGCGGCAAGGAGGAGCCCGGCCGCGAGGGCGGCCGCGAAGCCGAGCGCCGCGAGGCGACCGGCGTGCCGGTCGCTGGCGAACCAGGCGACGGCGCCGGCAGCCGTCGGGGCGATGACGACCAGGGCGACGAGCAGCTCCGTCATCCGCGCAGGCTCCGCAGCTCGTCGGTCGAGGTGCTGCCCAGGACGTCGAGCATCCGACGCGCGTAGACCCAGGCGACGACGACGGCGATCAGCACGTCGAACAGGACCCCGAGCTCGACGACGAAGGGCATCCCGTAGGTCAGCGCGAATGCCGTGAGCGCGATCCCGTTATCGAAGACGAGGAGGCCGACGACGAGTGAGAGCGCCTTGCGGCGGGTCATGATGATGAGCAGGCCGGTCAGCACCGTGGCAATCGCCGCCGCCAGGCCTCGGCCCGCAGCCACGGTCGCCCCGAGAAATGCCCCGTCCGCGGCCGCACTCGCGACAAACACGATGGCGACCGCGGCGACGAGCGAGGCGCGCGGGCCCAGCAGCGGATGCCGCTCCTGCCGGACGGGGGAGCGACGGAGGATCGAGCCGAGCACGAACGGCACGACCACGCCCTTGGCCACGACCGCCAGCAGGCCGCCCATCACGAGGTGGCCGGCGCCGGTCGCCAGCCCCACCCCGATCGCAGCGACGCCCGTGAGGACCGACTGGAGAGCAACGAGCCAGATCGCACGACCGATCGAGCGCGTCGCGGCCAGGCCGACGCCGAGGACGACGATCGCCGCCGCGCACGCGTCGACGAGCTGCCCGGCGGCCCGCGGGTCGATCGTCATGCCGGCAGCCAGAGGCGAGCCGCGAGGCCCACCGCCGCGACGATCGAGGCCGTCGCGAGGAGACCCGGCAGGGCGAGGATGCGGAGCTTGGCCAGGCTCGCGTCGAGCACGCCGAGGATGGCGGCCGCCCCGATCAGCTTCGCCAGGGCAGCAGCGATCGCGACCAGGAGCGACAGCGGCGTCAGGTCGAGGGCGATGCCGGCCGGCAGGAAGGCCGCCGCGAACAGGCCCGCGACGAGGACGAGCTTGAGCTCGGCGGCGTACATGAGGATCGCGAGCCGGGGACCGGACGCCTCGAGCACCATCCCCTCGTGGATCATGGTGAGCTCCAGGTGGGTATCGGGATTGTCGACCGGCTCATGACCGGTCTCAGCGACCGCGACGATCGCGAACGCGCCGGCGGCCAGCAGGAGGGGCGGCGTGTACCAGGCGCTCCCCGAGGCGATGCCCAGCGCGGCGATCTGACCGAGATCGGTCGACCCGGCCGCCAGGGCTGCTCCGGCGAGCGCGAGCAGGAGCGCCGGCTCGACCAGGGTCGCGATCGCGACCTCGCGGCTGCTGCCCATGCCGCCGAAGGCGCTGCCCGCGTCGAGCGCCGACAGGGCGAGGACGAAGCGGCCCAGGGCCATGAGCCCGACGACGACCAGGAGGTCGCCCCAGCCGTCCAGCGGCGGCCGGGCGCCAACGATCGGCACGAGAAGCGTTGCGACGACCACGGCGGCCAGGACGATCGCCGGGGCCGCCCCGGTGAGCCGGCTCGCCGCGTCGCTCTCGACCGGCTGCTTCGCCCACCACTTCGCGAGGTCGCGGTACGGCTGCAGCAGCGGCGGTCCCTGTCGGTACTGGAGGCGGGCCTTGACCCGCTTGGTGACCCCCAGCAGGAGCGGTGCCACGGCCAGCGTGAGCGCGAGCTGGACCAGGCCCACGACGAGCGCCCCGAACACGGCCGGCTCGAGCATCAGCGGGCGACCAGGAGCAGCACGACGAGCGCGACGACCGCGTAGGCGAGGTACGCCTGCAGGCTGCCCGACTGGATCCGCCGGACGAGCTGCGCGGCCGCGACAGAGGCCCGGAGGAGCGGCCCGTAGAGGCGCTCGTCGATCACGTGGCTGACCTCGCCCCGGTAGCGGACCGCCCGAGGGAAGGGCGTCCCGGGATGGAGCTCGACCGCGATCTCGCGTTCGGGCCGCAGCACAGGCCCGTAGTAGAGCCGGATGAGCTTGGCGTAGCTCGTCGCCGTGTACTCGAACGCCGCCTCCGGCACATTGCCGCACGTCCAGGTTGGCGCCCGGCGCGCCGCCCGGCGCCGCGTGCCAACGATCCACACCCCTCCCGCCACGGCGAGGAGCACGGCAGCGAGCGGGCCCGCCGCATAGAGCGCGTCGAGGCCGACCACGGGTTCGGACATCGCCGCGGTCGCGCCGGTTCCGCCGAGCATCCCGCGCGAGATCCCGCCGATGACACCCGAGACCGGCCCGGCCGCGACCCCGACGCCGATGCAGGCGGCTGCCAGGCCCGCCATGGCGACGCCCATCGACGCGGCCGCCTCGCGTGCCTCGGTCGCGCGCGGGCCGCGCGGCAGGCCGAGGAAGCTCATCCCGGTCGCCTTGACGAAGCAGGCCACCGCGAGCGCCGTCGTCAGCCCGAGCCCGGCGACCGCGAGGAGGGCCCCCGATCGCGCGACGAGCGACAGCCCCGCCTCGCTGCCGGCGCCGATCAGCCCCTGGAACGTCAGCCACTCGCTGGCGAAACCATTGAGCGGCGGTAGGCCGCTGATCGCCGCCGCCCCGATCCCGAAGGCGAGCGCGGTGACGGGCATCGCTCGCGCGAGCCCGCCCAGGGCGTTGAGGTCCCGCGACCCGACCGCGGACTGGATCGAGCCCGCGGCGAGGAACAGGACTGACTTGAAGAGCGCGTGGTTGAGGGTGTGGAAGAGCGCTGCGGTGAGGGCGAGGGCAGCGAGCGCGGTCGCGCCGTCGGCGCTGGCCAGCAGGGCGACCCCGACGCCCACGAGGATGATCCCGATGTTCTCGATGCTGTGGAAGGCAAGGAGGCGCTTGAGGTCGTGCTCCATGAGCGCATAGAGCACGCCGAGCACCGCGGAGGCCACCCCGATCCCGAGGACCAGCAGGCCCCACCACTCAGGTCCCGGACCGAGGATCTCGAGGCCGAAACGCACGATGCCGTAGATGCCGGCCTTGATCATCACGCCCGACATCAGCGCGGACACGTGGGACGGCGCCACCGGGTGGGCGCGGGGCAGCCAGACGTGGAGCGGGATCGCGCCCGCCTTCGTCGCGAAGCCGACGAGGACGAGCGCGAAGACGACGTCGCGAACGTCCGGCGGCAGGCTGGCGGCCGCCCGCCCGAAGGCGCCGAAGCTGGTCGAGCCGGCGGCCGAGGCGAGGATCGCGAAGGCGATGATGAGGGCCGCCGTCGCGAGGTGGGTCAGGACGAGGTAGAGGTAGCCGGCCCGCGCCACCTCGGCGCTCGGACGCCGGCCGACGACGAGCAGCGCCGAGCTCAGCGCCATGAGTTCCCACGCGAGCAGGAACGCGAACGCGTCGTTGGACCCGAACACCAGCGCGAGGCTCGCGAGGAAGATCGGGTAGGCGACCGCAGTGCGATCGACTCCCGGCGAACCGTGGGCCGTGTAGCCGATGCCGTAGACGGAGCTGCCGGCGCCGGCGGCGCCGAGTGCGATCAGGAAGAGTGCGGACAGCGAGTCGAACCGCACGTCGATGAGCGCGAACCCGAGAACCGAACCGAAGCGGGCGGTGACGGGCTCACCTGTGACCAGCACGGCCACGCCGAGCGCGAAGATGACGAGGCAGGCGAGCGCCGACAGGGCGAGCGACAGCCCGTGAAGCGTGATGCGCGTCCGCGGTGCCAGGGCCGTCAGGGCGGCCAGGCCGATGAGGGCGACGATCGACGGCAGGAGCCCGCCAGAGGCGAAGTCCGCGAGCGCGGGCGCGTTCGGCATGTCTTGGCGGACCCCGTGGCTCAGCGCGCCGCGAGGATCGTCGGGCGGCCCGGGCAGCCGCCGGACTCGCGCAGGCCCGACCCCGACCCGCTTCCCGACCGTTGCGTGGTTGACGCCGACCTCACCTTGCGCGGCCCCTGGCCGCGGTCGTCGTCCGCGGCGTCGCTCGCCGGATCGGCCTCGCGTCCGGCGTGGCGGACTCCTCGGCCGATGTCGGCGCCTCGGACCGGCTCGCGGCCTTGATGCGGCGGAGCGACCAGTCGATGTCTTCGCGGACTCCCTCGGGCGCGCGCTTCCGCCCTGCCCGCAGGGCGAGGGTCGCCGATTCCGCGTGTCCGTCGAGACCCGCTCGGTCGATGACCCGCACCGCGAACCGGGCAAGGACGGCGTCCGCGAGCCAGGGAGTGACCGCCTCGATGCCGCGGTCCCCATAGGCGGCGATCCGGTCTCGCCACTCGATCCGCCGACCCGGCGAGGCGGATCGGGCTTCGGTGAGCAGGGTCTCGAGCTCCATCAGTGGCTCGCGCCTCGCAGACCCCAGCGGCCCTCCGCGTGGAGGGGCGACGCCAACGGCACGAGCGGCGAGAAGCGCCAGGGTCCGTCGATGTCCGCGTGCGAGAGGGGCGCCGCTCGATGCTGGAACGCGATGCTGGGGATGGATGCCTCGAGACGCGCCGGGACGAAGACCGGTCGCTTGAACGCCCACCACAGCCACGCCAGCCGTCCGCGAGGCATGCCACGAGCGTCGAGGGGCAGGAGCGGCCCCCCTCGCTGGGTCGCGAGCCGCAGGGCCGGGGCCGTCGCCGGGCGGAGGTCGGGCCGGTCGCCCGCCCGCAGGATCTCGGTCAGGCAGCGCTGGTCATCGACCACGTCGACAGCGAGCACGGTCGCCGAGATCTCGCCGGCATCGGCCGTCGCATTCGGGGCCACAGACCACGGCGCTCGGACCGAGGCGGGCGGTGGACCTCCACGGCCCGGGGGCGCGATGACAACTCGCATGGCGAAATCGTAGCGTATAAACTGGTATCTTGCAGTATTGCAATACAATGCACGACTAGATGCCCGACACCGGTCGTCGCCCTCGCAACGCTGCGGCTGTCGCCGCGTCCTCGGGACCAGTTCGGAGGCCGAATCTCGCGTCATGAATCGTGGAACGTCGCGGCCTGATGACGCGGAGCGGCTGCGACAGTTCAAGGCCGACTTCTTCAAGGCGCTGAGCCACCCCCTGCGGATCTGGATCCTCGAGCTCCTTCGGACCGGCCCGATGAGCGTGACGCAGATCCAGGAGGTGACCGAGGTTCCCGGCTCCTCGGTGTCGCAGCAGCTTGCCGTCCTTCGCGGGCGGAACATCCTCACGACGGAGCGTCACGGGACGACGATCATCTACAGCGTGGCCGACCCAGAGCTGTTCGAGATGCTCGACGCCGCCCGCCGCCTCTTCTATGTCCACCTCAGCGAGAAGGCGGACCTGCTGCGCCTGGTCGAGGACGAGGGGGTCCTCGCCGCAGACCGATAGGGGTTCGGGTCCGCCCGATCTGGCCGACTGGCTCATCTTGATCCGGCCAATGGAGCCAGCGGATCAGCCGAAGGCCCAGGCGGTCGAACGCCGTGGCGCGCGGACGGCGTCGGGGCGGCGCGGAGGTCCGATCCGCGACTGCCCCGGCCCCCGGTGCCGCGGCCGGGCGACGGAGCGAGCGCCCTACCGCACCCGTGCCACGAACACGCCCCAGCCCAGATAGCGCCGTCCCCACCGCAGGTAGGTGCGGCGGTTCGAGTCGCGGAAGACGACCATCGCGTCGTGGTCGGGATCGTCGGGATGGCCGGCCAGCCAGTCGGTGACCGCCAGCCACTGCGACGCCTCGTAGCGGTCCCAGGTCTCCGGCGTGGCCATGACCATCTCCACCAGCTCGAGGCCGGCCGCGTCGAGGCGGTCGAAGGTCCCGTCGAGCGAGGCGTAGTCGTCGCGTCCGAACCCGTAGGCCGCCAGGCACGCGCCCGGGGGCGCCTCGTTCCAGAACGGCTCGCCCACCAGGAGCAGCCCCCCGGGCCGCAGCGCCGGCCGCATCAGGCCAATCGTGCCGCCGAGCCCGCCGCCGATCCAGGTGGCGCCCAGGCAGCTGACCATGTCGAAGGCGCCGGGCTCGGCGCGGTACGACGCCGCGTCGGCCGTCACG
The DNA here is from genome assembly GCA_021825385.1 of Chloroflexota bacterium. Classification (GTDB taxonomy): domain Bacteria; phylum Chloroflexota; class Limnocylindria; order Limnocylindrales; family CSP1-4; genus JAKAHU01. Next base: position 14,260 of record JAKAHU010000031.1, read on the forward strand.
ACCTCCACGAGATCCGCGACCCCCAGCTCCTCCGCCCGCGCACGCGCCGCCGCCGAGAACACCGCCGACAGGTCAACGCCGACGCCCGACGCCCCGAACCACTCGGCCCAGCGACAGAGTTGCTCGCCCTTCCCGCAGGCGAGGTCCAGGTGGCGGGTCCCGGGTCCGACGCGGGCGATCTCGCCCAGCAGCCGGAGTTGCGGCTCGACGAGCGGGTTGAGGATGCGGTGGCTCACTTCGGCGATCTCGTGGTGGCGCAGCGTCATGGGCCGATGATGGCGGGGCGCCCACCGCACTCCAGAGCCGTTCGGCCCGGGCGCCGTTCGGCCCGGCGGGGCGCCCGATCGGGAGACCTCGGCCCCAGCCCCGGCCGCCGGCTCATCTGGGCAGCGACGCGGCCGCTCTCGCCCCCTTGCCGCATCGCCGGAGGAGCGTTCGGCGCCCCCAGGTCGGGGCTCGCCGCCGCCCGCCGCCGCGACCCGATGCGTCGTACACTCCGTCAGGCATGGACCTGCGTATTGCCGACACCGCCGCCTCGCCCGCCGAGCGCGAGGCCATCGACTCCTACCTCGACCCCCGGATCGGGCCCGCGCGTGGCGGCTGGGACGGCGGCGAGCGAGACATCGCGGCTGACGGGCGGGTCGCCCGCGGCGGCCACGAGGCCCGCTCCCACCGAGACCTGCTCCTGCCCACGCTCCACGCCGTCCAGGACCGCGTCGGCTGGATCTCGCCGGGCGCGGTGGCGCACATCGCCCGTCGCCTGACCGTCGCGCCCGCGGAGATCTTCGGCGTCGCCTCGTTCTACGCCCTCCTGTCGGTCACGGAGCAGCCGCCGGCCGCCGTCCACGTCTGCGATGACATGGCCTGCCGCCTTGCCGGCGCCGAGCAGGTGATCGAGGATCTCGAGCGCGAGCTCGGGCCGGCCGGCCACCCCAAGCCTGGCGAGCAGCGGACCTGGCACCGCAGCCCCTGCCTCGGCCAGTGCGAGCGCGGGCCCGCCGCCCTGTTCACCATCGCCGGCGACCCGCCCGTCCGCGTGTCCACCGGCCCGCTCACCGCGCAGCAGATCCTGACCCGGCTGGACGACGGCCTCAAGGGCCGGAACGACCTGGAGGCCCTCCAGGGTGCCGCCGGCACCGCCCCCACGCCCGAGCGCCTCGAGCAGCTCCGCCGGTTCGCTCCGCAGGCCGGCCAGGCGGGGCTCCGGCTCCTCGCCCGCGTCGGGCGCCTGGACCCCACCAGCCTGACGGACTACCTCGCCAACGGCGGCTACCGCGCCCTCGGCGAGGCGATCGCGGCCGGCCCGGAGCGGGTGATCGAGGAGGTCATCACGGCCGAGGTTCTCGGCCGCGGCGGCGCGGCGTTCCCCGCCGGCAAGAAATGGGCCGCGGCCCGAGCCACGCAGTCGTGGCCCAAGAACATCGTGTGCAACGCGGACGAGGCCGAGCCGGGCACGTTCAAGGACCGCCTGATCCTCGAGGAGGACCCGTTCGCCCTGGTCGAGGCGATGACGGTCGCGGCGTTCGCGGTGGGTGCCGAGCTCGGGTTCATCTACCTGCGCGGCGAGTACCCGCTCGCCGAGGCGCGGATGCAGAACGCGATCGACCAGGCGCGCGCCAAGGGGCTGCTGGGCAGTGACGTCATGAACGCGGGCTTCGCGTTCGACATCGAGATCCGGCGCGGCGGCGGCGCCTACATCTGCGGCGAGGGAACCGCGATCTACGAGTCCATCGAGGGCAAGCGCGGCGAGCCGCGCAACAAGGCGGCCCGCTCCACCACGGCCGGCCTGTTCCAGAAACCCACCGTCCTCAACAACGTCGAGACGCTGGTCAACTGCCTCTCGATCGTCCTGGAGGGCGGCGAGGTCTACAAGACCCTCGGCACATCGGGCTCCACGGGCCACAAGCTGTTCAGCGTCTCCGGCCACGTGAACCGGCCCGGCGTCTACGAGGTGGAGTTCGGCGTCACGCTCCGCGACCTGATCGAGCTGGCCGGCGGCGTGACCGGCGACAAGCAAGTCAAGGCCGTCAACATCGGCGGTGCCGCGGGCGCGTTCGTCGGACCCGACAAGCTGCACATGCCGCTGACATACGAGGGGGCGGAGGAGGAGGGCGTCACGATCGGCGCCGGCGCGGTGGTCGTCTTCGACGAGGACACCGACGTGCTGGACATCCTCCGGCGCATCGCCGAGTTCTTCCGCGACGAGTCGTGCGGGCAATGCGTGCCGTGCCGCGTCGGCACCGTGCGCCAGGAGGAGCTGCTCGCACGGCTCATCGCCCGACACCCGCAGGGGACGGTCGAGGACGAGCTCGCGCTGCTCGACGATCTGGGCGCGGCGATGCGCGACGCGTCGATCTGCGGTCTGGGCCAGACCGCCAACGACGCCATCTCCACCGGCATTCGGATCCCGGGAGTCCTGCGATGAGCGAGCACCAGCTGCCGCCCAAGGCGGTCTTCCCGCCCCCCGGCGCCTACACCGGCGTGGACCCGGAAATCTTCACCAGCTCCCCCGCGCGCTCGCCGTCGATCCCCACCGCCCCCGCCAGGCCGGAGCCCAAGCTGGTCGAGATGACCATCGACGGCGTGCCGGTGTCGGTCCCGCGCGACATGACGATCCTCGACGCGTGCCGGGCCCAGGGCATCGACATTCCCACCCTGTGCGCCCTGTCCACGCTCACGCCCGAGGGCGTCTGCCGGCTGTGCGTGGTGGACACCGGGAGCCGCGCGCTCACCCCGTCCTGCTCGGCCAAGGTTGCCCAGGGCATGACCGTCCAGACCGAGAACGAGAAGGTCCGCCACGCGCGCAAGCTCGTGCTGGAGCTCCTCGCCTCGTCGGTGGACCTGGACCTTGCCGGGCCGGTGCGGCCGGACGGCTCGCTGCGCGCCTACATGGAGCGCTACGGCGCGGACCCGTCGCGGTTCGGGCCGTCGGCGCGGCCAGCGGCGCCAGGCGAGCGCGACGCCGCCGAGGCGGGTCACCACGAGGTGCCGGACGGGGCGGCCGCCGAGACCGTCGCGCAGCCCGTCAAGGTGGACAACGACCTCTACGTCCGCGATTACAGCAAGTGCATCCTCTGCTACAAGTGCGTCGAGGCGTGCGGCGTGGACGCCCAGAACACGTTCGCGATCTCGGTCGCCGGACGCGGCTTCGGGGCCCGCGTGTCCACGGAGTTCAACCTCCCGCTCAACGAGTCCGCCTGCGTGTTCTGCGGCAACTGCATCAACGTCTGCCCCACCGGCGCCCTGATGTTCCGCTCCGAGTACGAGCTGCGGCAGGCCGGCCAGTGGCATGAGGACGCGCAGACCACCACGCGGACCATCTGCCCCTACTGCGGCGTCGGCTGCACCCTCGAGCTGACCGTCCAGGACAACCGGATCGTGCGGGTGCTCTCGCCGCTGGATTCCGAGGTCACGAGCGGCAATCTGTGCGTGAAGGGCCGGTTCGGCTTCGACTTCGTGCAGGCGCGTCCCGAGGTCGCTGAGCCCGGGGCGTAGCCGCCGCGCCCGAGCTCCCGCCATGACCGGCCCGAGCCTCCTCCCGCGCTGGGCGACCGGGGTCGCCGTGCTTGCCCGTGCCCGCGCTGCGCTCGTCGCCGCCATCGGCGTCGCGCTGCTGGTCGCCACCGCCTGCGGGTCCACGAGCCCCACGCAAGTCCCCGCCGGCTCCCCGGCGAGCACCGCCCAGGGCGGTCCGACGGCCCGGCTCACCGCCAAGCCCGGTCCCACGGCCACTGCCCTGCCAACGGCCACGGCCGCGTCCGCCAGCCCCGCGATCGCCGGGGCGACGCAGGTCGCGTGCCCCGGCAGCGTCCCCTCGGCGCACCGCGGCCGGCTGGTCACCGGCCAGTCGCGCAACTGGGCCGGCTACATCGTCGGCGCGACCAAGGGCCACGTCACCTGCGTCGAGGGGACGTGGGCGCAGCCCGCGGTCAGGTGCTCGGCCTCGGACACGTCGGTGGCGATCTGGGTCGGGATCGACGGCTCCTCGGCCGTGGGCGGGCTGCCGGACGCGTCGGCCACGCTGGCCCAGACCGGCACCTCGGGCGATTGCGTCAACGGCCGCCCGCAGTACGGCGCCTGGTACGAGTTCCTGCCCGACCTGCGGCACATCGAGCCGTTCCACCTGCCTGTCGCCGCCGGCGACAGGATCTGGGCGCAGGTGCGCTGGCTCGGCAAGGGCAAGTTCGTGGCCACGCTCATCAACCTCACCCAGCAGGTCGGCACCAGCCAGACGTGGACCCTGCGGACGGCGCCGCTGCTCACCGCGGAATGGGTGGTGGAGGATCCCGCCGCGTCGTGCTCAGGCGGCTCGTGCACCTTCGTCACGCTGGCCCGCTTCGCGCCGGTCACGCTCACCGGAGCCGTCACGATCAGCGGGTCGCGGTACCTGCTGGGCACCGTGCCGTTCCCCTACCTGCGCACCACGATGTACCGGTCGGGGCACGTGCTGGCGCAGCCCTCGGCGCTCACAAGCCGCGGCTTCTCGGTGGCGTGGAAGTCCAGTTGACGGCCAGCGCCGGGACAAGGGGCCCCTGTGGGCAACGGCGCGCCCGTGAATTCGGCGCGAGTGGGTATGCTGGCATCCCTAGCCTGCCCGCCCGACCCGGGACCGTGCGGGGCTGGGGCTCGCCGACAGGCCGCTCGCGTCGGCCGGACGCTGCCAGTGAGGTCCTGATGGCCCGCATCACCCCCGCGTCGTCGATCGTCGCCACCCTGCTCCTGGTGGCGGCCTGCTCCACCGGCGCCGCCGCGCCCACCGTCCCGCCCGTGGGCGCGGTGCCCCCTTCGGCCTCTGCCAGCGCCGCTCCGTCGGAGTCCCATCCGCCCGAGGCCAGCTACCCGCCCGGCTGCCCCACCTCGCAGCCGGCACCCCTGGCGTCGGGCCAGACGCGGACCGTGACGCTCTCGACCTCCAAGGGCGACATCGTCATCCGGGTCGAGGGCGCCCTGTCGCCCATCGCCGCCGGCAACTTCGTGGCGCTCGCCCAGTGCGGCTACTACACCGGCGTCGTGTTCCACCGCCTGGTGCCCGGCTTCGTGATCCAGGGCGGCGACGGCACCTACGGCCGCGAGCCCAACGTCAGCCTCGACTACGCGGGGTTCGGCGGCGCCCCTTACACCATCAAGGACGAGCCGGTGACGGCCAAGTACCTGCGCGGCACGGTCGCGATGGCCCGGACCAGCAAGCCGAACTCGGTGACCTCCCAGTTCTTCATCGTCCTCTCGGACAGCGCGGACGCGACGCTCGGCAGCGCCGGTTACGACAACTACCAGATCGTCGGGCACGTCACGTCCGGGATGGCGGCCGTGGACGCCATCGCCGCCATGCCCAACACGGGCAGTCCGGACAACCTCGCCATCTCGCCGGTGGCGATGGACAAGGTGACGGTCACCAGCCCCTGAGATCGCGGCGCGGCGCGAGCGCGAGCGGCCGCGCGGTGCGAGCGGCGGGGCGCGGCGGGCGGCCGCCTAACCAGCCCGGACAGGCCCGGCACGGGCCCTCTGACCCCGGATCGGACGGGCCACTCGGCCCTGAGGGCCTGCCTCTATCTAACGATACAGTCCGGACGTGGATGACCAGCGTCCCAGCGGTGACCTGTCGCGCTTCAAGTGGCTTGCCGTGGTGGGTCCCCTCGTGTTCGTCATCCTGCTGGAGGTCTTCCGGCAGACCGTCCTGGAGCGTGCCCTCACGCCGGACGAGAGCGACACGGCCTCGCTGATGATCATCTCCGCGGCGATCCTCACGTTCGCGTTCGCCGTGGGCGTCTACCTCGATCGCGCGCAGCGCCAGCTGGTCGCGCAGAACAAGGACCTCACCGTGACGCACGCGGTGAGCTCTGCCGTCCGGGGCGACCTCAGCCTGACGGACCTGCTTGACCAGTCGCTCGACCGGCTGGTGGCGCAGACCGAGGCCCTGGCCGGTCAGGTGACCGTCACCGCTGGCGACGGACCGCTGACGATTCAGCGCCCGGCCGCCCTCGCGCCCGGACTCGCCTGGGTCGGCGGCATTCTGGCCGAGCCCGCGGACCCGACCCTCGCCGCACCTCGCTACACCCGGCGCCCGGCCGTGGACACGGGCGTCCTGGACATCCCCCTCGTCCGGGGCGTCGAGCGCATCGGCCACCTGCGCCTCGCCTTCTACCCGCCCATCGAGCCCCAGATCAGCGCGGCCGCCCTCGCCGACATCGGCGGCGAGATCGCCGGCGCCGTGCAGCTCGGCGTGACGATGGCGGACCTGCACCGGCGCGAGCTCGAGCGCGCCGCCCTGTACCAGGTGGCGCTCCAGCTGACGGGCCGGGCGGACCTGCGCGACGTCCTGGACGCGATCACCGCCCACGCCCGGGACCTGCTCGTCGCAGAGCGGGCGGTGGTCTGCCTGGCCGACCCGCGAGCCCCCGCCGCCAGGCCCGACCCCGCGCACGACCGCGTGGCCGTGACCGACGAGGGCGCCACCTGCCTCGTCGCCCACGAGGGGGGCCCGGCACGCCACCCCCGCAACCCCGGCTGCCCCGTGGTCGAGCCGAGCGATTCGCGCGCGTGGGCCGCCATGCCCATGCGCGGGCCGGACGCCCTGCTGGGCGAGCTGTGCGTGGTGCGCCCCGGCAAGCCCTTCAGCGCGGGCGAGAAGAGCCTGCTCGGCGCTCTCGCCGACATGGCCGCGATCGGGGTGCGCACCGCCCGCCTCAAGGAGGCGGAGGAGCAGGTCACGATCCACGCGGAGCGCGACCGCATCGCCCGCGAGCTCCACGACAGCCTGGCCCAGGTCCTGGGCGTGATCCACCTCCGGCTGCGCGGGCTCGAGGCGCGGGCGCTGGACGAGGCGAGCCACGTGATGGCGGAGGAG
>JAKAHU010000270.1 GCA_021825385.1 Chloroflexota bacterium
CTGGGCAAGGACGTCACCGACAAGTTCCTGGCCGGCTTGCCCGGCATCCAGAAGGAAGGCTGCGACGGCCTCATCACGAGCGCCCGCTGGGTGGTGCACAAGATGCCGGCCCACACCCGCACGGTGTGCCTGGAGTTCTTCGGCAATGCGCACGATGCGGTGCCCTCGATCGTGGAGATCAAGGACTTCATGTTCGCCGAGGCGAAGAACCCCGGCGGCGCCATCCTCGCGGGCCTGGAGCACCTGGACGATCGCTACCTGAAGGCGGTGGGCTACGCGACCAAGGCCAAGCGCCAGCCGGGCGGACCGGCCCGGCCCAGCGGCCGGCGTGCTCGAACCCGGCGAACCGCTCGCTGATCGGGTCGAGCCGCTCGCCGCGTCGGTCCGGCTGAGGCCGCTCGAGCCGGCTGAGGACGTCGCGCCGGGCGGTCATCCCAGAACGAGCCGGCGCAGGAGCGACACCGGCGGCGTGCCGTGGGCAAGGACGGTCTCGAGGTGCTCGCGGTAGCGGAAGCCCGGCGTCTCGCCGAGGCCGCCCACGAGCCGGGGCTCGGGCACCGCGGCCGCCCCGCGCGGGTCGCCCGACGAAGCCGCCAGCCTCCTCCGGCGCTCCAGCTCGAGCTCCCACATCTCGATCGAGCCGATGAAGTACGTCGACAGCTGGGTGGACGAAAGGCGGGCCCGGTTGTACTTGGCCCGGGCCTCCGCCTCTTCCTGGAAGCCGCCCTCGACCATGAGCGAGATTGCCTCCTGTTCGGTCATCCCGGCGGTGTGGATCCTCACGTCGATGATCGCGTTGGTGATCGAGCGCAGGTAGAACTTCCAGTGGACGAGCAGGAGGGCTGGATCGTCCGCGCCATAGCCGAGGTCCATCATCAGCTGGGTGACGTAGACCGCCCAGCCCTCGGCGAAGACGCCGCTCCAGAAGACGGCCCGCACGATCGACGGGCAGCGGTTGGCATATGCGCCCTGGAGGTAGTGGCCCGGGATGGCCTCGTGGATCGTGAGCAGCCGGAGCATCCGGTCGTTGTCCTCGCGCAGGTACGACTCGACCTGCTCGGGGGTCCAGTCCTCGGGGATCGGGGTGATCGCGAAGAACGCCTTCTGACCACGGTCGAGTGGCCCCGGTGAGCTGAGCATCGCCCCGCCAAACGCGCGCAGGAAGACCGGCGTCCAGCGGATCTCCAGTGGCTCGTCCGGAAGACCCACGAGATCCCGGTCGCGACAGAACGCCTCGATCCGACCAAGCTCCTCGCGACAGAAGGCGAGCAGGCGGCTGGCCGGCTGGTGCTCGCGGGCGATTGCGTCGAGGACCTCGCGCACGATCTGCGAATCCGCCGCCTCCGGGCTGCCGGCACCGGCCGCGTCGGGCGCCGCCCGATCCGGGATCCACGCCGGCCAGATCTCGCGGGCGATCCGGACCATCTCGGCCCGGATGGCCGGGTACTCCCGCTCGGCGCGGGCGAGGATCTCCTCGGGGGTCGGTGCGTCGCTCTTCAGGGTACGGCGCAGCTTGGCCCGAAACAGCTCGGGCCCGAGCCGCCCCTCGCCCTCAGCAAGCGGCAGGAGCGCGTCGCGCAGGTACTCGGCAAAGCCCTCGAGCGCGGTCGTGGCGATCGCCGCCGCCGAGCGGAGGCGATCGAGCTGAGCCGCGACCGCGGGGTTCTCGGGGGCCGCCCGCTCAGCCTCGTGGACCGCATCCGCGGCCAGCTCGGCGATCCCGGCCAGCTGCTTCAGGGCGGTCTCGGTGTGGAGCTGCGAGACGGGCCGGGTCGGGTGCGAGCCAAGCTGAGCCCGTGCCGCCGAGAGCACGGCCGGGATCCCCTCGAGCCGAGCCGCGATCGAGTCGAGCCGCTCGGCCAGGGGCGCGAACTCGCGCGCCAGGAGGGGGAAGATGCCACCGCCGAGGAGGTAGACCCAGGCGAGCGGGTCCCACGTCTCCTCCCGGAGCTCGGTCTCGTTGAAGCGCATCGCATCGAGCTCGAGCAGGAGCAGGTCGCGGTCGATCCGCTCGTCGGCCGTCAGCCCGGTGTCCGGCGGAGCGCGGAATTCGTCCTCCCAGCGGTCGATGAACGCGAGGCGCTCCCGGCGGCCGGCCTCGGTGACGTCGGGCCAGCGGCCGTCGTGGGCATGCATCCCGGCCGCCGTCGCGGAGACGGGGTCGAGGCGGAAGAACTCGTCGAGGAACGCCTCGACGCTCGAGCTGAAGTCGGACAAGGGACACTCCTGCGGGTGCGGAGACGGGTATCCGAGTCTAGCCCGATCTGCGATCATCGGGTCGTCCGCGGGCGGGCGCGGCGGCCCCAGGAAGCGGTCCCGGGAATTGCCACGCCGGCCCCGGGGCCGGTCCGCGAGCGGCGGCCTCGCCAGCAGGGCGTCGGCGTCCACCGGCAATGGAGGAACGCGATGGTCGGGATCATCGTCCGCGTCGTCGTCAACGGGGCGGCACTCTGGATCACCACCCAGGTCGTCCCCGACCTCTCGTTCGGCCCAACCCCGGAGATCGGCAGCGTCCTCGGCGTGGCGGTCGTGTTCGGTCTCGTGAACGCGTTCGTCAAGCCGATCCTGTCGCTCCTGTCACTGCCGCTCTCGATCATGACCCTCGGCCTGTTCGGGCTGGTCGTGAACGGCGTCCTGCTGCTGATCGTGGCCGCGCTGTCCGAGAGCGTCGGACTCCACTTCTCGATCGACGGCTTCCCGCCCGACCTCGGCCTGAACGCGATCTGGTGGGCGATCGTCGGCTCGATCGTGTTGGGCGTCGTCTCGGCCCTGCTCAGCCTTCTGCCGCTACCGGGCGACCGGTAGAGCGAGCGCCAGGGCGACCGTGGCCGTCGGCCTCCCCCGAGCCGCTCTGTGGGCCGCGCTCGGCCTCCTCGTCGGCGCCCTCGCCAGCGCCCTCATCGGCGCCCTCGGCGCGGCCGTCGCGCTCGCCGCCGGGCCGCCCTTCCCGCCCCCGGTCGACGGCCAGCGGGTCTACGACACCGCCGGCGTGTTCCGAACCTCCACGGTCGACGCGGCCGAGGCGACGATCCGGACGATCGAGCAGCGGAGCGGCGCCCAGGTCGCCGTCTACACCCAGGTCCTGCCCTACCGCGCCGCGACCGACGAGACCGAGCGCCATGCCCGCGCACTGATGGATCAGTGGGGCGTCGGCCGGAAGGGGTTCGACGACGGGTTGGTCATCTTCTATGACCTCGATCCGAGCCGGTGCCACGGCCAGGTCCAGCTGTACGCCGGGGCCGGCTTCCGGGCCACGTTCCTCGATGACGGCGAGCGCCAGCGAATCTTCGACGAGCGGATGCTCCCGTACCTCGAGCGCTGCCAGCTCGACGAATCGCTCCTGGTCGCCCTGCAGGCGGTCGACGCGGCCGCCACGCCCGAGCACGCGGCCAGCCTCGAGCGCGCCCGCCAGCTCGATGCCCTGCTCGGGCTCATCCTCGCTCCGCTCACCTTCCTTCTCCTCGTCGGCTGGGTTGGCTGGAGCTGGCTCCGCCATGGTCGCGACCCGGAATATCTCGACGACCCCTCGATCCACATCCCTGCCCCGCCGCCGGACCTGACCCCGGCCAGCGGCGCCCTCATCCTCGACGGCCGCTCGTCGCGCCACACCCTGACGACCGCGCTCATCGACCTCGCCAGCCGGGGCGAGCTGACGTTCCGCGAGGAGGGCGGTGGATTCCTCTCCAAGGCGAAGGTGGGGATCACGATCGGCAGCCAGCCGGCGAGCGATCCCCGGGCCGCCTGGGCACGCGAGCGGGCCCGCCGCCAACCGACCGGGCCGGCCGAGGCGTTCGCCCTCGAGCGCCTCCGGGAGCGGGCCGGCGCGGACGGTGAACTGGCGCCCGACGAGCTCACCTCGTTCAGCGAGGACGTCGGCGGTTTCGATGAACGGCTCGAGTCACACGTCGTGGACCGGGGCTGGTTCACCGAAAAGCCGACCGCGGCGACCCGGCGCTGGTACCTGCGCGGCGGCCTCGAGCTGGTGGCCGGGATCGTGGCGATCGTCGCCGGCAGCTCGGTCCCGGTCTCCGGCCTCGTCGTCGTGGGGGTGGCGCTCGTCGGGGCGGGCGCGGTGACACTCGTGCTCGCCCGCTCGATGCCGGCCCGGACCCTGGCCGGAGCGATGGTTCGGGCGATGCTGGCCGCCTACCGGCGGACGCTGGCCAAGACGATGGCCCAGGCCCGCTCGATCGACCAGGTTGTGCGCGAGGCGGGCCTGGCCTGGCTCGAGACGCCCGACCTGGCGGTCGCCTGGGGCGTCGCGCTCGGCCTCCACCAACAGGTGGAGCAGGTGCTCGCCCGGAGCGTCGACGACGTGCGGGCGGGGCGAGCGGAGCCGGGCAGCGTCTACCTGCCGAGCTGGTACGGCTCTGGCTCGGGCGGCGGCGGCGGCTCGGGTGGCGGCGGGGGTGGCTCGGCCTTTGGGGGAGGGAGCGCCTTCTCCAGCTCGGCGATCCCAAACTTCGGGGGAATGATCGCCGTCCTCGGAACGATCGGCAGCCCGCCCGCCTCGTCGGGCGGCGGAGGCGGCGGCTTCGGTGGCGGTGG